>JBOGIC010000153.1:0-4662 GCA_050744985.1 Acidimicrobiales bacterium | reverse complement strand
TCGCCCAGGCTGACCGAGAGGTTGTTGAGCGATGTCGCGACGTCGGGCAGGTAGCGCGCCGGGTTCGCCTCGGCCAGCGTCCGGTAGTGGAGCAGGGCTTCCTCGATGGCCGCCACGGCCTCGTCGTGGCGACCGAGCTCGCCCAGGCGGTTCGAGAGGTTGTTGAGCGATGTCGCGACGTCGGGCAGGTAGCGCGCCGGGTTCGCCTCAGCCAGCGCCCGGTAGTGGAGCAGGGCTTCCTTGACGGCCGCCAGGGCCTCGACAGGTCGGCCAACCCCGGCGAAGCTCGTGGACAGCTTGCCCAGCGCCCCAGCGAGGTCGGCGCTGAAGCCCGTCGGATTCTCGGAGGCGAGCTCGCGGTAGACGCTGGTTGCCTCTTCGATCGCAGTCAGCGCGTCTTGCCGGCGCCCGAGCTCGTTCCATCGGGCCGACAGCACGAGGAGCCGTGTGGCCAAGTCAGGCCGAAGGGTCAGGTCGTCGACCGCCTGCCTTCGCAGGATGGCAACGTCGTCGGGCAGCGTCGCACCAACGTCCCGCGTCGGCGGCCCCTCGCGCACTCGATCACCGCGAGCCTCCGTGGCATACGCAGGCGCGACGTAGAACCGGGCCCACTCCTCCAATCCCTCGGGTTCGTTCAGGTCCCCGAGGTGGGCCACTGCGGCGTCCTCCACCTCGGGTCCGAACAGGGCGCGTGCGATCTGCATGTAGTCCTCATGCAGCAGCGAGCGCGTCCATGGACCAGGGCCGGCCAGCGAGAGGTACTCCCCCCGGGTCAATGCGGGCTCAGTATGAAGCAGGTGAACCCGTCCGATATCGAGGCTTTCGCGCAGGGGTTGCCCTGGCTCACTCAGCGTCGCCACGACCCGGTCGATCTGCGCCTGCTCGGGCGGCGTGATCCCGCCCGCTTCGACCGGGCGGCTCGGGACTCGCGCCAGCACGACGTGCAGGTCGATCGGTCGGCCGGACCGGATCGAGTCAAACGGCTGGAGGCTGCGCAGCACGCTTCGTGTCCCCTCCAGCTGCTCCGGCGTCTCGAGCGTGAGGGCAACCACGGTGTCGGCCAGCACATGGGTCGTGACGGCGTTCGTCGAGGTGATGCCGGTGCGGGCGTCGATGAGCAGGAAGTCGGCTCCTAGGTCGTCCTGAAGTCGGCGTTGGAGGTCGACGAGCGCGTCCAACGCGCTTCCCTCGTCGAGGCGGTAGTCGAGGCGCAGCCGACGAAGGTCCTGGAAGTAGTTGGGCGACGGCGCTCGCCCCGCCGGCATCAGCTTGAGCCATCCGCCCTGGCCGTACCAGGCCTCGACCGGGACGTCGACGAGATAGTCGTCGACCGCCGCCGGCGGCCCCTCGCCGTGAAGCGCGTCGCGTAGCCAGCCGACGAGCCCGTCGGCCCGGGGCCGCTCGTCGGGAAACAACTTGTACGCCAGGCCCGGCGCTTCGAGGTCGAAGTCGAGGGCCACGACCTTCTTGCCGATGCCGGCGGCCAGCACGGCCAAGTTGGCGAGGAGGAGCGTCCGGCCGGTGCCCCCCTTGTAGGAGTAGAACGTGATCGTCCGCACGTCAGGCGGCCAACCGCTCCCATCGCTCACGCGCCGCTCGCTTGAGGGGGTCGAGCTGCGCCGGCTCCACCCTCACCGGCGGCTCCTCGAACTCGTCGAGCAGCGCCAGCAGCCGCTCCTGAACCTCGGCGTCCCCGCGCACGACGGGCAGGCGCAGAAGGCGCAGGACCAGCTTCCGGGCTCGGCGCGCCTCACCACCCGCCACCCAGCGCTGCGCGACGCCGAGGAATCGCTCCACGTTCTCCCGGTCGAGGTCGTCGCGATCGAGTTGCACGTTCGGACCGAGCGGGACGGCGTGCGCCCGTCGGTAGGCATCCAACGCCTGCCATGTCTCGAATTCCTGGTCGACGCGGTCGAAGCCGTGGTCGGCGATCGCGCGCTGCGTCAGTGCCTCGTCGACAACCCTCGGCTCGCCGGCGCCGACCGGCTGATAGAGCCACACCTGCCCCCGGCGGTCACGGGCGAGGAACGTCTCACCGGAGGGCGCCATGGCCAGCAGTCGGATCACGGAAGGTGATGTTATGCAATGGGGCAGGGGCGAAGGGGTGCCTACTGGATCTCGGTCACGGTCGTGGCGTGCGCCTTGCGCCACGCGTCGACCACCCGGTACGCCGCGACCTCGTTCGCCTCGTCGACCGGCAGCAGCTCACCGGTCTCCTCCTGCGCCCACAGCTCGTCGAGGCGCGCCCGCAGCTCCGCACGCATCCGGACTTCACCACATGCGGCCACCGGCCATGGACCGGCTCGGGCGACCTCGAGGTAACGGTCGTCACCGCAGACCACGTCGGGCCACTCCTCGTCGGCTGATGCCACAGCCTCGGCGCCACGTTCGACGACGGCCAGTTCCGCCCGGTCGGCCCAGGCGGTGACCTCTCCGGCCGCCCGCGAACCGTCCGCGACGCCCGACGTCTCGGCGTACCGGCGCGCGGTGTTGTCCGGGAACACCCCGAGCGCATTCGCCGCGGGTTGCTCGGGGTCGGCGACGAGGCACCAGATGCCGAATGGCGTTCCCATCCCGCCGGCGTTGACGGCGCCGTATACGAGGCGACGGCCATGGTGCCAGAGGTCCTCGAACGCCTCGCGGCGCGCCATCCAGTCATCCTGGATGCGCGCGTACGCGGCTAGTCCCGCCGCTTCGTCGCCTCCGGCGCGATGGACGCAGACGCGACGGGCGTCGACGATTTCACCGACGTCGTGAAAGGCCACGATCTTGAAGCAGTCGACGTTGGTGCTGAAGTGCGACTTCTCCATGGCGAACTCGCGAAAGGAGCGCAGGCGCCCAGACGTGTCGGCATCCATGAGCGCTTCCGCTCGGGATCGCCTCGCGCCGGCGTTGGATTCGGCCGTCGCCGTCAGATCGGCCGGCATGGGCGTTACTCGCGGCTGTTGCGCACCGAGCCTTGGAGCTCGGAGCCGTCGTCGTTCTCGACGATGCACACCGCGTAGCGGTCGCCGGCGCGCCAGTCTTCGTCGGCTGGGACCACGACGCTGGCGCTGTACTTCGACTGGTCGTAGGGGATGCCGACGTAGGTGCGGAACCGCGGCTCGCACACGGTCTCGAACAGCTGCTGGAGATCGCTCGGGGGCTGCTGGGGCAGCCCGCCGTCGGTCACGACCGCGAACACCTCGGCCTCGTGGGGGATGAAGCAGGGCGCCACGAAGAACCGGTTGTCGCTGTCGAGCTCGACGCAGTCGCCCATCTCGACCTGGTCCCCGGTGACGTAGTCGATCGTGTTGGCGGCGATGATGATCGCCACCACGAAGCCGATGCTGAACAGCAGGCCGAAGATCGAGGTGATGAGGCCGGCGAGCGCCATGCCGGAACCGCCCAGTTGCTCGTTCTTCACCTTCCGCATGGCGATGATCGACAGCACGAGGCCGACGATGCCCAGCACGACGATCGGGAAGATGAAGATGCTGAGGATGCCGACGACCATCGCGGCGATCGCCAGGCCGTCCACCTTGTGCCTGGTGCCCGCCCCCGCGACGCCGGGCGTCGGCGGAGGCGGGTAGCCTGGCGGCCCGTAGCTGGCGCCCGGCCCCGACGGAGGTGGCGGCGGTGGGGCCGACGACCATGCGGGCGGCGGGGCCGTCGGCGGGAGCGGCTGCATCGGCGGGGGCATCGGCGGCGGCATCGGCGGGGGTGGGGGCGCCGGGGCGGACGGGGGACCGGGCTCGGGTGCTTCCGGCGCATCGGTCATGAGCTCGGGCTCGCCGGTGAGAGCTTCGGTTTCGGTGGGGACGACGGCCGGCGCGACCCGGGGACGCCGGGCGGGCGCCTTCTTGGCCGTGGCCGGCGCCTTCGGGGTCTTCGCCGCGGGTGTCGTCGCCTTGGCCGGCGCCTTCTTGGCCTTCGCCGCGGCTGTGGTCGCCTTGGCCGGCGGCGGGGACGGCGTCTTGGCCGCCTTGGTCGCCTTGGTCGCCTTCTTGGCCGGCCGCCGGGGGGCGGGCCCTTCCGGGTCGCTCACCGGCGCGTCACGCGCCCGCCTTCACGGACGTGTTGGTGGGTTGTTCGTTGGCCGCGCCGACGGCGCACACGATGCGGCGCGCCCCGTCCTCCCAGGCCGACTCCCGCGGCGTGATGTACACATCCCGGAGATTGAGCGACTCGAACGGGACGCCCGCGTAGTCGCGGAACTTGCCAAGGCACATCTGGCTGGCGTAACGGATGAGCTCCTCCATACCGGGGAACGGCGCGTCGGGCGCGGCGGGATAGTCGAGCAGGGCGTAGACCTCGAGGTCGTGTTCATCGGTGCAGGCCACCGTGTCCACCGAGCTGAACCGCTCCGAGGGCTCCTGGAAGCAGTCGCCCACCTGCAGATCGGTGTAGTTCTTCCCGGACCCTGTGACCGCGTTGCCGATCAGCAGGCCGATCGCGATCAGGACCAGGACGCCCACCACCACACCGACGACGATCAGCACGAGCTTGAAGCCCCCGCCGCGGGGCTCCTTCGTGGGCGTCGGCGGGGGTGGAGGCGGCGGTGGTGGTGCCGCCGTTGTGGCGGTCGTGGCCGCCGCCTGCCAGGCCATGCCCGGGGCCGTATCGGCGGTGGTGGCCGCCGGTGGCGGCGGCGCGGGAGGTGGCGTCGGCGGAGTCGATGAC
>JBOGIC010000152.1:0-4278 GCA_050744985.1 Acidimicrobiales bacterium | reverse complement strand
GCTGAGGGGTCGGCTCCGACTCCGGTTCCAAGCCTGCGATCGCCTCCTGGGTCAGCCCGTACCGCTTCGCGAGGTAGCCGAACGCGGCGTGGGACGTCACCATGACCTTGCGGTCGCACTGCGCCAGGCCCTGGCGGAAGGCGCTGTCGAGGTCGTCGAGCTCGCGCCCGTAGGTGGCCGCGCGACTTTCGTAGTCGGCGCGGTTCGCGGGATCGGCCGTTGCCAGCGCGCCGGCGACCTGGGACACCATTCCCTTGAACAGCGTGGGGTCGAGCCAGACATGAGGATCGACGTCGAGCTCGCTGTCGCCCGGCGGCGCGCCGAGGAGCGGGCCCGCGTGGGCGAGGAGGTCGATCTTGGTGCCCTTGCCCCGCTCCGCCGCCTTCTCCAATGCGGGCTGGAAGCCTCGGCCGAAGTAGAGCACGACGGCGGCGTCCTCGATGCGGTCGACCTGCCGGGAGCTCAGCTCGATGTCATGGGGCTCACCGCCAGCAGGCGTGACGTTGCTGACGTTCACGTGATCGCCCCCGACCTTCGTCGCCGCCTCGAAGAGGGGATAGAAGGCGGCCACGACCTTCGGCCGCCCATCGGCGGCGTCGTCACCCCCTCCACACGCGCCGAAGACGGCGACAACCAGGACGAGCACGAGAACGTTCGAGATCCTCTTCAAGCGCGATGTCCTCTCAATCCGAGAATGAGAACAACTACTACACTACCAGCGGGCACCTCGGCTCGACATCGCGCCGGAGGCGTGACCCTCAGCCCGGGATTGTCACGACGAGCGGCGCGAGGAGGTACTCGCCCGAGTCCGTGACCGCCGCCGCCTCGATCGTCCACATCCCGCGAGGGGTTTCGGCGTCGGCCACGAAGTGCCCCGGCCCCCAGCGGCGTGGCGTCGACGCCTGTGGACGACCGCCCGCGGCAGTCGTGGTGATCGTGGCACTCGCTACGGCAAGCTCGCCGCCCTCGGCGCGGGCGAAGGTCACCTTCTGTGGGGGCGTTGCGGTGACGAGTTCCAGAGGCAGCTCCAGGGACTGCGGTCGCGTTCGACGACGACGGTCACGCGCCAGCGGCCGGCCAGCGAGATATTCGACCCTGTCGCTGACCACCGCCCGGGTGCGCCTTCGAGGAAGTGGAGGGTCGTCTCGCTGGCCTCGGGGTTGACGGGAAGCGTAAAGCGGGCCCGTACCCTGGTTGGCGCGGACCGGCTCGCCGCTGTCGTAGTCGGTCAGCGCGACCGCAAAGTTGTTCTCCCCCGCACGGCCCGGGTGGCGCTCAGGCGCACACGAACCGTCGTCCCGAAGTCGCTGCCTTCGGCCTCGCCGACTTCGTGTCGCTAACGGCCACGACAGGCACGCTCGCGTGCGGTGCTGCGGCCGGTGGCCCACAAGGATTTGAACACGTTCAATATGTACTCCTGACTGCGGGTGCCGTCAAGATTCCTTTTGAACGTGCTCAAATACGTCGGTGCGGATGGCCGATCGAGCACGCCACGCTCGACGTCGTCACGGGCGAGGTCTGTCCTGGGAGCTTCAGCCCCGAGTCCTTCGTTTCGTCCAAACGACCCTGGCGGAGCACCGTGAAGCCTGGCGCGCTATGTCGTCGAGTTGACGTTCCCGGCAACGCCATCCGCATCATCGACCTGGAGCCGCTGCTTTGGGGAGAGATGTTCGAGCCGCTGGTGGCCGACCACAGCCGCTTCCGTCAGGTGCGCGTCGATCCGGATGCCGGAACGATCGTCTGGCCCAACGGGGCCGACATCTCACCGCGCACGCTCTACGCCGAGTCGAAGCCAGCAGTGCCTGCCTGACGAACGGGCGGCATTCCGCGGTTGACGCGCTCCGTCGGTCATTGAGCCAGGCGGCGGTCCTTCAAGAAGTCCCCAGATCACGTCGGTGGCATCGACGGCGCCGCTCACTGACGGTTTCGTCGAGGGCCGGGAACCGGTGGCCATAGGTGTCGACAGGTATCGAGACCGATGATGGCCAAGCACGTTCCACGTAGTATCGGGCGCAGCGGGTACGGCAAATCTGGACCCTTATAGGTGGTAAGCCGATGAGAGACCCTGGCGGAGCACGACTCGCGCCGGTAAAGGCGGAGCCGCAATTGCTCTCATTGGTGCGAACCAAACTCCATCCCCCGCTCACCCGTCCACTCCTGCCCCGCGATCAGCTGTTGGAGGCGCTGAGAGCACGCCAGGGCGCCAAGCTGACCCTCATCTCCGCGCCGGCGGGCTGGGGAAAGTCCAGCGTTCTGGCTGCGTGGGCGACAGTCGAGGAGAAGGACAGGGCTTTCGCCTGGTTCGCGGTGGATGAGGCCGATAACGACCCAATCAGGTTCTGGACGTACGTGATTGAGGCGCTCAGGACGCTGGAGCCGTCGATCGGCGCGAATTCGTTGGCTGTGTTGCGCGCGCCGGGGACGGGACTGACTGACCTGGTGATCCCTGAGCTGATCAATGAGATCGCGGCCGTAGGTCGCCCCGTGGTTCTCGCGATTGACGACTATCACCTCATCACGCAGCCAGAGATCGACGCGAGCCTGGCCTTCCTGATCACGCATCTGCCCAGCCTGGTCCACGTCGCCATTGCAACCCGGACCGAACCCGGCCTGCCGATTGCGACGCTCCGCGCCAGGGGGGCGCTGGTCGAGGTGGGCGCCGGGGCCCTCGCCTTCTCCGACGAGGAAGCCGACCGGTTCCTCAACGAGCTCCTCGACCTCGGGCTGAGCCGGTCCGATGTGAACACCCTGTGGGAACGAACCGAGGGCTGGGCCGCGGGTCTCTACCTGGCTGCGCTGTCCCTGCGCGACCGTCGCGACCGGCAGGAGTTCATCGCTCAGTTCGCCGGGGACCACCGCCACATCGTCGACTACCTAGGCGTGGAGGTGCTGGCGAGCCTGGATAACCGGTTGCGCACCTTCTTGTTGCGGACGTCAATCCTCGCCCGGCTGACCGGCCCCCTTTGTGACGAGGTCACCGCCACGGACGGCTCGGCTGGCCGGTTGCGCGAGGTCGAGCGATCCAACCTGTTCCTTGTCCCACTCGACGCACGGCGGGAGTGGTACCGCTACCACCACCTGTTTGGCGACCTGCTCCGCCGAGAGCTCGAGGCGACCGAACCCGCTCTGGTCGCCGAGCTTCACCGCCGGGCCGCGCGTTGGCTTCTCCAGGCCGGGCACGTGTCCGAGGCGATCCTGCACACGATCGCCGCCGGCGACCACAACCGAGCGTGCGACCTGATCGCCACCCACTGGATGGCGTTCTTGGCCGTCGGCGACCACGGGCCGATCACCTCATGGCTCCAGGCGCTCCCCGACGATGCCCTGATGCGCGATGCCCGAGTCTGCGTGGCCGGTGCCTTCCTCTCGCTGAGCGCCGGTCATCTGGAGGACACCGAACCGTGGCTGGAAAAGGCGGAGCGGGCCGAGGTGCCGGGGCCCTTCATGGACGGCTGCGGGTCGCTGGCCGGCGCCATCGCCTACATGCGTATGGGACATCGCCTGGGAATCGGTGCCTTGTCTGAGGCACGGGATTTGGCCATGGACGCCGTCAATCTGCTCGGAGAGACCTCACCGCACCGCCAGATGGCCTATTTCACCCTCGGCTTTTCTTCGTACCTCCTGGGTGACGTTCAAGCAAGCCTCAGCGGTTTCGAGGACGGGTTGCGGCAGGGCCGGACGGTGAGCGTGGCGATCGGCGACATCGTCGAGCTCGGCCTGCTGGCCACCGTTCGGGCCGACTTGGGGCAATGGGATGAGGCGGACAAGCACGCCGCACGCGCGCTGGCTATCAGCGCGCGTATGAAGAGCGAGGAGTATTGGGGCGTTGGCTTCTCTCATCTCGTTCGGGGGCGGGCCCTGGAGCGACGGGCGCAGCGCGAGGATGCCGAAGCCGCGCTCGCCCGCGGCATACAGCTGCTGCGTCGCGGACTTCCCGTCTTCGTGGCCTACGCCCTGCCCGGGTACGCCGTCTTCAAGAATGCTCAGGGCGACAGGGAGGACGCGCGCACGCTGATCCGGGAAGCCCGGTCGCTGGTCGATGGCTTTCCCGATCCGGGGATCCTGCCCGACCTCATCAGGAAGGCGGAGCGGCGCCTGCGGCTCGTACCGCCGCGGCAGACCGCGCCGCTGGTCGAAGAGCTCTCCGCCCGGGAGCGCGCCGTGCTCCGGCTGCTCGCGAGCACGCTTTCGCAGCGACAGATCGCCGGCGAGCTCGACGTGTCGATGAACACGGTCAAGTCCCACACCAAGAGCATCTTCCGGAAGCTCGGCGTCTCG
>JBOGIC010000151.1:0-1549 GCA_050744985.1 Acidimicrobiales bacterium | reverse complement strand
TCTTGTCCGGATGCAGTTCCAGACCGACCTGCGCCATCCGTTCGGCGACGGCCCCCAGCACGTGCCGTGCCTGGGCCTTGCTGCCGCAGTGAATCACCGCGTCGTCCGCATAGCGCTCGAAGCTGACATAGGGATGCGCCCTGGCCAGCCAGGTGTCGAACGCGTAGTGGAGGAAGAGGTTCGCCAGCAGGGGCGAGATCGCCGAGCCCTGGGGGGTTCCACGATCCCTCTGCACCAAGGTGCCGTCCTCCCGTTGCAGCGGCGCTTCCAGCCACCGGCGCACGTAGAGGAGGACCCACGGCAGGTCCGTGTGCTTCGACACCGCCTTGAGCATGAGGTCCCAGGGGATGCTGTCGAAGAAGGCCCGGATGTCGAGGTCGATCACCCAGTCCCGCTTCCAGCACCGCTGCCGGCACGTCGCCACCGCGTCGAGGGCGGACCGCCCGGGCCGGTAGCCGTAGGAGTCGGGGTGGAAGATGGGCTCCACCTCCGGCTCCAGGTACGACCGCACGACCGTTTGGGCGACCCGATCGGCCACGGTGGGGACGGTGCCTTCATACTGTGCCTCCTGTCAATGCATGCTGGGCTTGGGACTTGATCTCGGCCGGCAGATGGACGGAGTCGGCGATGCGGTGGCGGCAGGCTGCCTCCACCTCGGACGTGAAGTCGACGTACTTCCGCCCGCCGGGCCCTCGGCGCCACGGCAGGTTGCCCACCGCGGCCCAGTGGTAGACGACGTCGGGCTTGACGCCGAGCGCGCTGGCGACTTGGGCGATGCTGCGCTCCTCGGCCATAGGCGTACGAGGGTCGATTTCGCCGTGCACGTGAGGCGAGGCGGCGACGTACGCGCGCCAGGCGGCCTCCACGTCCGGGCCGAACGGCACGCACCAGCGGTTGTAAAGGCCGCGTCGGGCGAGCAGCATCCCGCGGTTGATCCAGTTGATGACCGTGCCATGGCTCACGCCGAGGCGGCCGGCGACGTCGCGCACGGTTAGCTCGCCGGGCTCGAGCAGGTCGGGCGAGGCGATGCCGCCGTGGTAGTGGCGCAGAGAGGACACCGCGTCAGAGTCGAAGGATCGCCCGGCTCCCGTCCGATGTCCCGCGGCGTTCAGCGCGGCGGCCAGGGTGGCATTGTCCATCTCGGGCCCAAGCCGCCGGGCGAGCTCGATGGCCTCTGGCGCGGTGCGTCGCGACTCGGTGATCCGGCTCATGCGCTGCACGACCAGCTCCTCGGCCAAGCCTGAATGCCAGTGGATGCCGATGCGCAGCTTCGACCGGTCAGCGTCGGGGACGAGCGTCACGTCGGCCACCAGTGTGCGCAGCAGGCGTTTGCGGTCCCGGTCGGAGGTGGTCGGGGCCGCCCACAGCTCCCCCAGGTCTCCCACCATCGCTTCCAGCTCGGCACGGGGTGGCAATGGCGCGGTGGCTGATCGCTGGGTGGCCAGCGCGGCCTGGACCTCGGCCAACTCGGACAGGCGGGCCTCGAGGCGGTTCTCGAAGGTGCGTGCCACCAGGCGGTTCTCGGGCTCGACGGCGACCAGGGCGCGCT
>JBOGIC010000150.1:0-5534 GCA_050744985.1 Acidimicrobiales bacterium | reverse complement strand
GTCCCACCAGGCCCGGGACTTGCTGATGGGGATGAAAGCCGCCAGCGTCGCCTCCGAACGTCCCAGGGGGTGGCTGGCGGGCCACCAGGGCGTCACGCTCGGGCCTCTCGACGTAGCGCTCGTGGCTCGTGTTTCCCCGAAGCACCGCTTCGACGGCCGCGTCCTTGTCGGCCTGCGACGGCAGGCTGTAGCGCGGGTGGTGTCGAGGCGGCGGTGGCCGGCGATCTCGGCCACCAACACGATGTCGGCGCCCGAGCGGATCAGGTTGGTCACGAAGGTGTGGCGCAGGACGTGGGCCGACAGCTCTAACTTGGCCTCGGCGGCCAAGCGGCGGACGACCATGTCGACGGCCCGGCTGCCCATCGGCTTCCCGGTGCGGGACAGCCACAGGGCCGCCTTCGCGGCCTCGCCGCCAGCCTGAGCGAGGGCGGCCAGCTGGTCGGTCCTGGCCTCGAACCACTCCTCCAGAGCCTTACGGGAGGCGCTGTTGAGCGGCACCGGCCTCGAACCACTCCTCCAGAGCCTTACGGGAGGCGCTGTTGAGCGGCACCTCCCGGTAGGCGTCGCCCTTGCCAGTGTGGACCTTGAGACGGCCGCGGCGGGCCGACATCTCCACGTCGGCCATGTCCAGGGCGGCCAGCTCCGACAGGCGCAGCCCGGCGTAGAAGAAGACGGTGGCCATGGCCCGGTCCCGAGGCGAGGGGCTGGCCTCGACGATGCGCAGGAACGTTCGCTGTTCGGCCTCCTCCAGCGAGCGCGGCGCCACCTGGGCCAGCTCCTCCCGGAGAACCTCCGGTCGGCCCGCGGCCACGGAGCGGTAGAAGTTGTCGATGGCGGCCAGCGCCTGGTTCACCGACGTCGGCGCCCACCGCTTGGCTGTCTTGACGTGGCGCTTGTAGTCCCGCACCGCCCAGTCGCGCACGTGTGGGTCGACGAGAGCCGCGGACTGCGCCGAGTGGCCCGATTGTCACTTAGCTGGAGATCAGACGGAGTTCACCGGTCCACGCGCCCATCGCGGTCTGGCTCCTCACATCGCCGACCCACTCTCGGGCGAGGTGGCCGGTTGCGCCCCGGTACGAACCGGTCCCGCTCGTGGCGACCCAGTCCTCCGAAGCCTCCACGAACGGGAAGCTGAAGCACGCCTCGCCCGACAGGCGGAGCAAGCGAAGGTCTCCGTCCACGAAACTGAGCGTCGCCGACCCCGTCACGCCGCGGGAGCTGTTCGGCCCGCACCCGGCCGGGCGCCGGCGGAGGTCTTGGATGACCGAGGACGTGTACGTGAACGCGCCCTGGCGTTCCTCCTCGCCGCTCCCGGACTCTCGCACGATGAAGAGGGCAGAACGACCGAGGTCCTCGACCGAGAACGATGCGCTGAAGGTCGCGTCGAACCCGATCGTCGAGATGGGAGAGCCCTGGGCGGACGGGCTGGCGAGGAAGAGCGTCGAGCACACGGCCAGCGACGCGATTACGACGGAGGATCTCCTCGCCGTCCGGTGGGGGCGATCTGGGTTGGTTGGGGTCGCCGTCATGTCGATGTCCCTCCGTTTTGTCGCGCTGCGGCGTCGGCCATGCGAGCGTAGCGACGATGCGGCGCGGTCAGTGGGCTGAGGTCCCGCAGATGGGGGAACCCCCAGCCGGATGTCCCCCGGGGCTGCTCCGCGGGCTTCGACCTTGGCGAGAGGCGCGGGGTCATTCGTCGCTTCGGAACCAGCTCTCGGCTTGGTGGAGGTCGGCGCCGCCGGCGGCAAGGCTCTCCAGCAGGCCGGTCATGTCCCAGCCCAGCCACCGCGATGGGGCGACGACGATGGTGATGTCGTCCAGCTCGGCGAGGAGAGCGCCGCACGCCCTTTGACCGTCATCGGTGAGGTACTTCGCGCGGATCCGCTCATTGAGGCGGTTGGCGTGCGCGCCTCGCACGATTGTGGCCGGCCCGCACCCGAAGGCCACGCCGCGTCGGGGGTCTGGACGAGCACCGAGGCGTGTCGGCGGGTCTCGATGTTGCGCGCCTTTCGGGTGGTGGCGGCTGTCTCGATGAGGATTCGTCGGTTGTCGAAGAGGAACATGACCGGCGCGAGGTGCACGCTCCTGTCGTCATTCTGGGTGCCCAGCACCGCGTAGAGCCGCCGGTCGAGGATCTGGCGGGCCCGCTCGCTGAGCCCACGGCGGGCGCAGAGGGCGGGAGGGATGGCGGTGGTGGCGCTCATGGCCGACGTGCCACCACGATGTTGCACTCGAAGGGAGCCTCGACGCTGCCGTCGGAGGCCGTGAACGGCGCCAGAACCTCGTGGGCGTCGGCGCGGATGCGCCGGTACACATCATCGGAGATCCGCTCGAGGAGCGGGGTGCTCTCGACTTCGGTGGTCACGAACGCGTCGACGGAAGGGGCCCGGTAGGTCCCGAGTTGGGCGCGGGCGGTCGTGATCCGCAGCCCGGCGGACTCGACGAGGCCGGTGAGCTGGTCGAGGCTGCCGCACACGAAGTAGGTGCTCAGCAGCGACATGGCCTCGGGGCCGGCGTCGCGGGCAGCCATGGCGACAAACGGCTCGAACGCGGCCTGGACGTCGAGGCCGCCCGGGACCACGACGGCGACGGTTCCATCGGTGGTGACGACCCGGGCCATCTCCTGCAGCGCCTTGGGGCGGTCCGGGAAGAACATGAGCGCCATCTGGCACAGGACGGCGTCGAAGGACTCGTCCGGAAAGGGGAGCGCGCTGGCGTTGCCCTGGTGGAACTCTATTTCGGGTCGGACGCGGCGTGCGACCGTGAGCATGGCCTCGTTCAGGTCGACGCCGACGATCGTCCCGTCGGGTGCGACGAGGTCGGCGGCGGTCCGGGCGACGATGCCCGTTCCGCACGCGACGTCGAGGACCCGTTGGCCCGGGGCAACCCTAGCCACGTCGCAGAGGACCGGCGCCCATTGGGCGAAGAACGCCGGGACGAAAGCGGACTCGTAGAACTCGGCTGCTTCGATGGGGATCTGGAAGGACTCGGAGGACTCGGTCGAGGTTGTCATGGGCATCATCGTGCAGCCGGGGGCGGCAAGAGAGCATCGGGCAGCTGCCCTATTTGGCGTCCCGGTCGGCACGCCTCAGCGCCGCTCAGACCTCCCGTGGGCGGGCCCAGCGCTCCGACTGCGTAGGCGGCGGCCTCGGCCCGGTTGCGCAGGTTGAGCTTGGTGAGGATGCTGCTCACGTGATGTGACGCGGTCTTGCGGCTCACGTAGAGGCGCGCCGCGATCTCGGGGTTCGACAGTCCCCCCCCGAGGAGGCGCAGCACATCCTGCTCCCGCGCCGTGAGCAACCCGGTTCCCCTGGTGCCGGTGCCGACGGCGACTCCCTGGGAGCGGAGGAACGCGGCGACGCGATCAGCATCAAGGGCGGCGCCGAGAGCCTCGAACCCGGCCAGGGCGCGGCGGGCGTCGTCGATGGCCACATCGGGCTGGCTCGAGGCGAGCACACGGCCGAGCTCGAAGCGGGTTCGGGCCAGCTCGAACGGGAGCTCGAGACGGGACCACGTACTGAGCGCAGCCTCCAGGTGGCCGATGGCCGCGTCAGGGTCCCCGCGGGCCATCGACAAGCGCCCTTCCGCGCCGGCCGCAATCGCCTCTACCCGGTCGGCCCGTACCGACGACGCGACGTCCGCCAGGCGCCGAGCGGCGGCGCCCGCCCCCTCAAGGTCGCCCGTGGCCATGTGGGCGTCGACGAGAAGATCGAGGGCGGTGGCGAGATGCAAGCGGTGCTGCTGGAGGTGATGCAGCCGCTGTTCGAGGTTGCGGCTGGCGGCGGCCGCGTTGCCGCGGGCCAGCAGCAGCGCCCCGATCGACAGCGCCTCCTCGGCTTGAGCCTCGACCCCTTCGCCGAGATGGGCCAGGAGTTGCTCGGCCTCCTCGAGGCGACCTTGACGGATGCGCAGGTCGGCCAGGCGGGTCAGCGCCTTGGCGTGCAGGCCCGGGCAAGCGCCGGTGGTGATCCGCAGACCCGCGCCCAGCTCGCGTTCGGCGTCGTCCCACCTCCCCCTGGCGGTCAGCACGCTTCCGTAGTAGATGCGGCACTCGGCGTAGAGGAACGGGCAGCCATAGGTGGCCACGAAGTCGTCGGCGACGCTGCACCACTGCGCGGCCCGCTCGATGTCGCTGGCCAGCTCGCAGGCGTTGAGCATGTGGCAGCAGGCGTAGACCACCGTGTCGAGGGTCGAGCGCTCACCCGCCAGCGCGGCGGCCATGGCCTCATCGATCAACGCGAAGCCGGCGTCGGTCTCGCCTTTGCCCACCCGGATGAGCCCGAGCTGGGCCAAGGCGACCAGCTCGAGGTCGACGTCGCCGGCCGACCTGGCCACCTCGACCGCCCGCATGGCCAGGTCCTCGGCGCCATCGAGCTCGGCCATCCGGTAGGCTCGGGCCACCCACACCCAGCCGTGGAGCGGCCCAGGCTCGACAGCCTGCAGCAGCCGCTCGGCGCGGCCGATCCAGCCGTTGGCCGCCGCGAAGTTGGCGAAGTTCGCCTTGTAGGTGATGGCCAACCACACCGCGCACTGCGCCGCGCTCTCAACGTCGCCGGATCGTCGGAACAGGGAGTAGGCGTGGCTGCACCGGTCGACGCAGGCGTGGTTTTCACCCAGCCACCACAACGCCGCCGCCAGCCCGAAATAGGCCTCAGCGGTCCCGCCCTTGGCCAGCGCCTGCTCGAACGCCCGGCGGGCGTCACCCCACCGGCCCGCACCAAGGGCGGCATACGCGTCGGCGAGCGGTTCCTCGCTGGCCACAGGACCATTCTGTCGCTCACCTTCCGAGCCGGCACGTGGAGCGGCCACCACACCCCTATGCGAACGGAGACGGGCCAATATCCGGGTCCGCCAGAAGCGAGGGAGCGCCGGACATCCGCCACCACCACGTGGCGCTGCCCCCTCGGCACGGCGAGCGTGCCCGCTTCGCGGGCTCACGACAGGATGAACTGCCGGATGACCGCGGCGACCATGGCGGGGTCGGCCTTGTGGGCGAAGTGGCCATGCCCTTTGAGCACCTGGACTCTCGTGTCGTGGATCGCGCCGGCGGCCTGATGGGTCGCGTTGCTCACGTCCGCAGGAGTCTCCGAGCCAGCCAGGAGCAGCGACACCGAGCCACCCTGTCACTTCCTCGCCCGCGGGCGGGGTTGCCCGCCGTGGTCGTGCTGAACCGGGCGGCGACGCCGGCCGCCCTGGGGACGGGACTCCGCGGCCACGCACCCTTCGCAGCTGGCTGCCGCCTCACGCAAGCCCAGGGGCCGGAACGATGAACAACGCCTGCGCCGGCGGCCAAGGGCGAGCCCGAGCTGCGGCGCCCCCTCAGGGCGGGCCCTCGTGGTTCAGTTCGGCGCCTTCGTCGTGCCGGCGGCGGTCTCGTGCATTCGGCCTGCGACGAGAAGGCCGGAGAGAACACTGAGAACGGCGACGGCCACGACGGCGGCTCGAACGTCGACAAGGTCGGCCACGACGCCGCCGACGAGCGCGCCGACCACGTACCCGGCGTCGCGCCAGAGCCGGTAGACGCCGACGGCGGT
>JBOGIC010000149.1:0-2728 GCA_050744985.1 Acidimicrobiales bacterium | reverse complement strand
CACGAGGGTTGAGTTCAAGCGCCGGGCGGCGGCCGTCATCGGCATCGCCGGAGCCGTCGGCGCCTTCGGGGGATTTCTCATCCAGGTGGTGCTCCGCCAGGCGAGCGTCCACGTCTCCGAGCTGGTGAAGGCGGCCAAGACTCCTGCGGAGAAAGTGGCCGTAGCGGCCCAGCATGCGGACTGGTCGGTCGCCGCCCTGTGGGTCTTCCTCGGTGCCTACGTCGTGTTCGCCTTCATGACGTGGTTCTTCTATATGTCCCGGCGTTCAGGCCACGCAGGCCGGGTCGAGGCTGCGGACGGTCGAGGCGCTTGATCTGGTCCTCCGGGACCGACTCGAGCAGCGGCGGCACCGGTCGGTAAACAGGCTCTTCTCAACGAAGTGGGGGGCGTGACGCGCTGACGCCCCTGGCATAGATCCACCAACGCGGCCAAGGGCCTCGTCATTCTTGCGGCTTCTCAAGACTGCAGGAACGGAGGCCCCTGGTGGGAAGCGAGAGTAGTGACGCGGCGGCCGTGCTGGTCGGCATGCCGGAGTTCGTCGTCGGTGGTGCCGTCGAGGACGACGGCGAGGTGTGGGTGCTCATCGAGACGCCGTCGGCGCCGCCGGGCTGTGTGGGGTGCGGCACCCGGGCGGAGTCGAAAGGCCGGAAGCGCGAGACCTCGAGGCATGCGGTCGGCCCGTCGTGTTGGTGTGGGCGAAGCGTCGGTGGCGTTGCCCCGAGCCCGACTGCGAGGTCCGGACCTGGTCTGAGCAGGTCGACTCCATCGCCTCCCGCGCCGTGCTCATCGTGCGGGCCCGCTACGAGATCTTCCGCCTCGTCGGCGAGGAGGGGCGTTCCACCGCCGAGGTGGTGCGCTCGTTCGGTGTCGCCTGGGGCACGGCCTGGCACGCCTTCGAGGTCCACGCCCAACCGGCGGTCGAGGACCCGGCCCGCATCGCCGACGTGGAGGCGCTGGGCATCGACGAGACCGGTTTCCTGGCCGCCACCCCCGAGCACCCCCGCATCTTCGCCACCGGGCTGGTCGACGTGCGCAACGGCGTGCTCTGCGACGTGATCGAGGGCCGTTCGGCCGCCAACCTGCGGGAATGGCTGGCAGGCCGGCCGACGGAGTGGCTCGAGCACGTCCAGGTGGTCACCATCGACCCCCACGAGCCCTACCGCCTCGGCCTGTCGCCCAAGCTGTCCCACGCCACCGTCGTGGCGGATCCGTTTCACATCGTCCGTGTGCGCCACGAGGCGCCATGTAACCGGGGGCGGGTGAGAGACCCACCCCTCCGGGCTGTCGCAGCAGCCCGGTGAAGCTGAGGGCAGCCTGACCCTGGAGGCGCAGGGGAGGGCGGGAAGCAGCCCTGACAACGACGGGACGGGCCAGCACCGCCAGATGGCCCGGGTCCGGCAAGCAAGACGGAGAGGCGTAACGAGAGTGAACCAGCATTTGAACCCCCTCAAGTGTGAGACCGGCTCCAACCAGGTGGATGTGGGCCGGGCAGCAGTGCGCGCCGACCTCCATTCACGAGGAAGGCGACTCCGAAGCCGGCCGCTGATGTCGGTAGGGAGGCCACCGGGGAAGGCCTGCGGCGTACCCGGAGCGAGGCTGCAGGGGCTGAGCTGGACGTCCATCCCGTCGACCGGGACATGGTGAACGTGGGAACCCTCTCGGGGTCGCCCTCCCGGCCGCCCCGCCAGGGCGGCGACGGGCAGGCCCGCCGTCGGCTGACGGCCCCGGGAGGGGACGGAGGGCGCGTAGTAGTCCGCGGCCGGGAAAGCCGGCTACATGGCGAAGGGGCCCAGCGAGTCCGCAGTGGAGGAACTGCCATGCCAGGAGGTCGCCGGTGAACACCGACGCACCGTGGCCCGACCTCGACGAGGCCGAGTCGCGGGTACTGGGGATCCAGGCTGCCGCACGGGCAGAGGTTCGAACCTCCGGGCCTTGAGATCGTCTCGCAGCGGTCGTACCTGGAGCCGGAGGTGGAGCCAAGCTGCACCGATGGGCGACCGACAGACGATGGAGCGAGGTTTCACTCCGTCGCGGTGGCGAGGTGCCGGCAGCGGTGCCGCGAACCCGCTTCCAGGCAACCACCACGGTGGGGGATGCCGAGGGAACGGAGACCCGTTCGCCTTGGGGATCATCCGCTGGCGGAGGAACGCCTCGGCGCCGAAGCCCGAGTCGTCGGTTCGATGACCTGTTCAACTTCGTCTGCGACCCCGCCTTCTTGGCCGATCGGGTCGCCCAGACGGTCGTGCAATCGGGGCGCACGATCGGCCGGCGTCGTCGAGAGCGGAGCGCCCGGGCCGGTAGCCGTAGGAGTCGGGGTGGAAGATGGGCTGGAAGCGGGACTGGGTGATCGACCTCGACATCCGGGCCTTCTTCGACAGCATTCCCTGGGACCTCATGCTCAAGGCGGTGTCGAAGCACACGGACCTGCCGTGGGTCCTCCTCTACGTGCGCCGGTGGCTGGAAGCGCCGCTGCAACGGGAGGACGGCACCTTGGTGCGGAGGGATCGTGGAACCCCCCAGGGCTCGGCGATCTCGCCCCTGCTGGCGAACCTCTTCCTCCACTACGCGTTCGACACCTGGCTGGCCAGGGCGCATCCCTACGTCAGCTTCGAGCGCTATGCGGACGACGCGGTGATTCACTGCGGCAGCAAGGCCCAGGCACGGCACGTGCTGGGGGCCGTCGCCGAACGGATGGCGCAGGTCGGTCTGGAACTGCATCCGGACAAGA
>JBOGIC010000148.1:0-1848 GCA_050744985.1 Acidimicrobiales bacterium | reverse complement strand
GGTGGAGACGACCGGACTCGAACCGGCGACCCCCTGCTTGCAAAGCAGGTGCTCTAGCCAACTGAGCTACGTCCCCTGGCCTGCTACTTCATCCCCAAGGTGCCTCCTACCAGCCCCCTTCGCGAGTACTCCTCCAGATCGCCGACGTCCGAGGGTACCTTCGATCCCGCCGACGCCTGGTGTCGATAACCGTCGATGTCAACCCCCTGGTGACGGTCCGTCCCGGCGACGACCGACGCGATGCCCGCACACTCGCGGAGGATGCCGCCAACAACAGGCAGACGCAACCGTCGTCTCAGGCGATCCGCGCGGTGCGGTCGAGCAGCGCGGGAGAGATCGGCGATTCCGCCATCAGGTACGACACCACGCCTCGATGTCCGGGGGGCCGGCGACGCGGGCGCTTCCGTCCTTGAAGACGGTGAAGTCGTCGCCGCCGTCGGCGAGGAAATCGCTGACCGTCACCCGGAAGCTGCCCGTCGGGCTCACGGGCACGCCTCCGATCCTGATGGATGACGGGTCGACCCGATCGCAGTCAGGCGCGGTGGCGTCCCCACGCGAACGTGAAGCCTTCGGAGACTTGCAAGATGATGTCGATGGACTGGTTGCACCACTGTTGCTCCAGAAGCGTGTGCAACTGGCTGCCCGTGAGGGTCATGGTCACGAGGGTGTTGCCGAGTGGCTGGACGGCGAACGCCTCGGTGTATGTGACCTCGCCCGGCTGCTCGCTGCCGGTGGGGGCAAAGGTGAGGTCGGCCCGGTGAGCCCGGGGTGCACGAAGGCGACAACCGCCGCTCCCGCTCCGGGCGCGTCGGTGGCCGCCAGCTGAGCGTCGGCGACCAGGTCGCCCAAGGCGGATTCGCCGGATGGACGCCCCGTTCGAGTGATGTCGGCGGAAAATGGTACCGACGACAGGGTCACCACAACTGCTGCATCTGTCCCGCTGTCCCCTGCCTGGCCGCCGGCGACGCAGGTGGTCATACCTTCCGAGCCGGCGAGACGGTCGTCGCCGGCGCCTCCGGTGAGTTCGTCGTCGGCGGCTTCGCCGGAGAGGATGTCGTTCCCGCTCCCCCCAGAGATCATGTCCCAACCTCCGCGCCGCAGATCGTGTCGTCGCCGTCGCCGCCCGCCAGTTGGTCGTCACCGGCCAGGCCGAAGACGATGTCGTTGCCGCCGAACGCCGCGATCCTGTCAGCGCCGGATGTCCCGTAGGTGACGTCGTTGCGCGAGGTTCCGGACGTACCGCACCCGGCGCACTGGCGACCATGACGTGGTAGCCCGGCCGAGGCGTTCCCGTCGCCGGTGGGTTGCCGCAGTCGACGAGGACGGGCGCGCCGGCTGCCGGAGGAGCACCCAGGGTGACCGTCACCGACAGGACGATCAGGCCGGGCAGTAGCCCAACGCTCACGGCGGCTCCCGACTCACTCGAGGTTTGATCGACCCAGAACGACCGATCGCCCGGCGAAGGGCCACGCCCGCCACCAGTAGGAGGAGCCCCGCCATCCCGGCGCGGCGCGTGTCGCCGGTGGCGACGCCGGTGACAGCGGGACCAGAAGGGCAGCGAGGCCCAGCACGACACCGACGGCCGGTATGACCCGTCGGATGTGCGGCCCCGCCCACGTCGGCGCGAAGAACCGACGCCGTGCGGTCCACGCCCCGCCCCCTTGCTGTCCCCGCCTGGACACGTTCGGGCGCCCGCCTGGAGACCTCGGGCCACTGGCTTACCCTGGGCCAGAAGGCGCGTGGGCACCCTCGTTTAGCCCGGTGCAAAAAGCGCGTCAACCACGGCGGCACATTTCACGGCTCAAGCCTCGCGGCGGGAACAAGGTGGGAGACTGGGTACGTCCAAGG
>JBOGIC010000147.1:0-3438 GCA_050744985.1 Acidimicrobiales bacterium | reverse complement strand
CGCCGTCGCCGTCGGCGCGAGCGTCGGCGCGCACCGATCCCCCGTGGGCCGTGGCGACGGCCCGCACGATCGACAGGCCCAGGCCCACGCCCCGCGACGACTCGACCCGCTCGCCGTCGCCCCGCCGGAACGGCTCGAACAGCCCGTCGACATCGCGCGGCTCGACGATCGGCCCCGAGTTGGCGACCCGCAGCACGCTGCGCGCCCGATCGGCGTCGACCGCGGTGCTCACGCGGATCCAACCGCGGGCGTGGTTGTGCCGCACCGCGTTCTCCACCAGGTTGGCCACCAGCCGCTCCACGAGCACGGGGCTCCCCTCGACCGGCGCCGGCACCAGGGCGGAGTCGAGCTCGAGCCCGAGCCGGTCGATCTCCGCCCGCTGCTGCTCCACCGCCCGGCCGGCGGTGGCCCCCAGGTCGACCGCCTCGCGCCGCGGCAGCTCGCCCCGTTCGCTCTGCGCCAGCACGAGCAGGCTGTCGATGAGGCGTTCGCTCCGGTCGACGGCGTCGCGGACCTGGACTGCCATCCGGCGCAGGTCGTCCGGTGACGCGTCGGGGTCGGCGAGCGCCACGTCCACCAACGTGCGCTGGATGGCGAGTGGGGTGCGGAGCTCGTGCGAGGCGTTGGCCACGAACCGCTTCTGGCTGGCGAACGCCGCCTCGAGGCGGGCCAGCATGGCGTCGATCGTGTCGGCCAGCTCCACCAGCTCGTCGTCGGGGGGACCGTCGAGGTTGATGCGCTCGTGCAGGTCGTGCTCGGACAGGCGGCGGGCCGTGGCGCTGATGTCCTGCAGGGGGCGGAGGGCGCGTCCGGCGACCATCCACCCGACACCGACGGAGACGATGCTCATGAGGCCGAGAGCCAGCAGCGACTTGGACAGCAGCTCGTCGAGGGCCTGCGACCGCACGTTGCTCTCCAGGGTCTGGAGCACACCCTCGATCGGTTGCCCGTCGGGCGTGATCACCACGTCGAACGGCAGCGCCGCCTGCGCGTCGCCCGGCGCCGGCGCCGGCACGGCGATGCCGACCGACCGGTGCTCGACGCCTTGGCGCACCAGCGCGTAGTTCACGCCCAGCAGCACGGCGCCGAGGGCGAGGAACAGCCCGCCGTAGACCAGCGTGAGCCGCAGCCGCAGCCTCACAGGAGATACCCGGCGCCGGGCCGGGTCTCGATCAGCGGCGGCTTGCCCAGCTTCTTGCGCAGCCGCATGACGGTCACGCGCACCGAGTTGGTGAACGGGTCGGCGTGCTCGTCCCACGCCCGCTCGAGCAGCTCCTCGGCGCTGACGACGGCGCCGTCCGCCGCCACCAGCAGTTCGAGCACGGCCAGCTCCTTGTTGGTGAGGCGGAGAAACCGGCCGTCCCGGCTGGCTACGCGCCGGGCCGGGTCGACCGTGACACCCTTGCGCTCCAGGACGGGCGGGAGCGGGGGGCGCGACCGGCGGCCGAGCGCCCGCACGCGCGCCACCAGTTCCGCGAACGCGAACGGCTTGGGCAGGTAGTCGTCGGCGCCGATGGTGAGGCCCTCCACGCGGTCGTCAAGGCCGCCCGAGGCGGTGAGCATCATCACCCGGGGGGCGTCGGTCTCGGCAGCCAGGCGGCGGCAGACCTCGTCGCCATGCAGGCGAGGGAGATCGCGGTCGAGCACGACCACGTCGTAGCGGTTGACGGCGATGCGGTCGAGGGCGGCGGCGCCGTCGTGGGATACGTCGACGGCCATGCCTTCGCGGCGCAGACCGCGCGCGATGGCGTCGGCCATGACCTCCTCGTCCTCGACGACCAGCACGCGCATACGCCGTCCATGGTGGCGCTTCCGCCATAACGCTGGCATAAACGCCGACGGTTACAGCCGCGATAGGCCCGATTCCCTACAACTGGCCCCATGACAGACACTGTGTATTGGCGGGTGATGACCGCCTCGATCCTGCTCGCCGGGCTCGCCGCCGCGTGCGGCGGTGGCGATCCGACGCCTGCGACCGCGACATCCCAGGCCGACCGGGACAGGAAGGCCCAGCAGGCCGGGCTCGACTTCGCCGAGTGCATGCGCGAGCACGGCATCGACGTGCCCGACCCCGAGCCCGGCAACGGCGGCTTCCTGCGCATCGGGCCGGTCACCGGCCCCGGTGCCGACTCGGGCGGCGACTCGGGCGGCGCGGGCGGGGCCATGACGCCACCCGCCGGGTTCGAGGAGGCCGACCAGGCGTGCCGGCACTTCCTCGACGACGTGATCGGTGAGGGCGGCGGCCAGATCGACCCCGCCGAACAGGACCGGGCCCTGAAGTTCGCCCAGTGCATGCGCGACCGCGGCATCGACATGCCCGACCCCGACTTCTCCAACGGCGGCATCTCGATCCAGATCGGCGGCAACGGGGTGCGACCGGACTCCGAGGCGGTGAAGGAGGCCCATGAGGCGTGCGAGCCGCTGTTCGGGCCGCGCGGCGAGGTGCGCCGCGGGGAACGGTCATGAAGCGGGCGATGGTGGTCATGGGCGTGAGCGCGGCGGTGTTGGCGTCGACGGGTGTCGTCTCGGCCCTGCGGTGGAGCGGCGACCCGGCGGCCGCGACCGCCGCCCGGGCGCCGGTCACGACCTCGACCGCCGCCGTGACGCGCCAGGACCTGTCGGTGCGCACCGACGTGGACGGCACCCTCGGCTACGCCGGCACGCGCCACGTCCTCAACCAGGCCCCCGGCACGATCACCCATCTGCCCCCCGAGGGCGCGGTGATCGAGCGGGGCCAGTCCGTGTACTCGGTCGACAACCGGCCCGTGCTGCTGCTGTACGGCGACGTGCCGGCGTGGCGGGCGATGAGCCAGGGCGCGGACGGCCCCGACGTGGCCCAACTCGAGGCGAACCTCGTGGCCCTCGGCTTCGCCACCGACGCCGAGCTCGGACCGGACACCACGTTCACCGCCGCCACGACCGCCGCCGTCAAGCGCTGGCAGAAGGCCAACGGGCTCGACCAGACCGGCACGATTGAACCGGGCCGGATCGTCTTCCTGCCCGACGCCACCCGGGTGGCGGAGGTCAAGGCGCAGCGCGGCGGGCCCGCCGGACCGGGGTCGCCCGTCTTCACGGGCACGAGCGCGTCCCGTGTCGTCCAGGTCGACCTCGACGCCACCAAGCAGGCGTGGGCGAAGGCCGGCGACAAGGTGGACGTGAAGCTGCCCAGCGGCACGACCACGGCCGGCACCATCGCCTCGGTCGGCAACGTCGCCCAGACCCGCGGGCAGGGCGAGTCGGCGCGCCAGGTCATCGCCGTCACCGTCACGCTCGACGACCCGGCCCAGACGGGCACGGTCGACCAGGCCCCAGTGCGCGTGGGCATCACGTCGGATTCCCGGAAGGGCGTGCTCACCGTCCCGGTCAACGCCCTGCTCGCCCTGGCCGACGGCGGCTACGGCGTGCGCGCCGCCGACGGGCGGCTCCTGCCCGTGCAGA
>JBOGIC010000146.1:0-2966 GCA_050744985.1 Acidimicrobiales bacterium | reverse complement strand
GTACGGCCCAGACTCCGAGCGGGAGGCGGATCTGGCGGCGGCCCGGCGAGCGCTGGGTGACCTGGCGTTCCAGGCGGCATGGGACGAAGGGCTGGCCTTGACGCGGGAGGAGCGCCGGGCGCTGGCGCGAGGCGTGTAGCGCGGTTGCGCGGGTGTTGCGGCGGCGTTCGCGCCGCTCCGTACGGTCCCGCTCATGCACAAGAACATCCTGGCGGCGGTGATGGGCCTCGTGGTGCTGGCGGGGTGCGGGCGCTCGGCGCCGACGGCGGTCGCCGGTCCGGCGGACGAGCCGGCGTACGAAGAGGTGGCGATCATCGTCGAGAAGCTCCCGACCTGTTCAGAGGTCGTTCCGCTCGTAGCGCCCACGTCGGAGGCGGCACGCGACTTCAGCTACTTCCGCTACCTGGACGGCCGCATCTACGAGTTCGGGCCGTGTGAAGCACGGCCGAACGAGCTGCGGGTGTACCGCTACGCGACGAGTGATGGACGCGACGCCGCCCTGCGCGCCATCGCCCAGCGAGGGACCCGCCCGACGGCGACCTTCGCCTTCCGCGACGTCTGGGCCCTCGAGATATGGAGTCCCGACCCCTCGCCCGACAGTGCCGTGGGACAGGTCGTGGCGCAGGTGCACTTCGCCATCGGCCGGACCCCGGGGGCGAGGCACCTCGACCTGGTGGCGGGGGCGGCGTGATGGCCGTCGCGGCGTCGACGGGGATGGTGACCACGCGACTGTCCCCGCTCGTCTCCCGCTCGCGGCGAAGCGCCCGGCATGCGGTCATCGTGCAGAACCACGGCGATGCCCCGGCCCACGTGGCGCTCGAGGCCGTCGACGACTCGGGCGGCCTGGTGCTGGCGCTCTCGGCGCCCGAGGTCGCGGTGGCGCCTGGGGAGCAGGAGGAAGTGGCCCTGTCGGTGCGGGCGCGGCGCCGGTCCTTCGGCCGCCGCGTGCGGGCGCACGAGTTCCATGTGGGAGCAGCCCGGGCCGTCTACTTCCAGGACCCGGTGCGGTGGAGGCGTCCGGCCCTGGTGGCGGCGCTGATCGGCGTGATCGGGATCGGGTTCGGGTTCGTGGCCTCGGCCCGAACCGGCGGCCCGGTCACGACGGAGAGGTCGAGCGGCGGTGTGCTCACCTCCGCCGCTGCGGCCTCGGCCCCGGCGTGCGGCGACGCCAACGAGATCGTGATCGCGAGCTTCGCGTACTGCCCGGCAGCCACCACCGTCGCCGCCGGCACCGAGGTGACGTGGGTCAACCACGACGACGTGCCGCATACGGTGACGATCGAGGCGGCGGACTCGGGCCCGCTGGAGCGCGGCGAGTCGTTCTCCCGCCGCTTCGACAAGCCGGGCACGTACGGGTACTACTGCCGCTTCCATCCCAACATGCGGGCAACGGTCGTCGTGACGTAGGTTCGCCCGCGTGGCGGCCATCGTGGGAGTCGATCTCGGCGGGACGAAGTGTCTCGCGGTGGCGGTCGTAAACGGGGTGGTGGCGGCCGAGCACCTGGTGCCGACGCCATCGGGAGCATCCGAGCTGATCGACACCCTCACCGGCCTGGTCGACACGGTGGTCGATGCGTCGGGAGAGCCGCTCGCCGCCGTCGGCATCGGGGTTCCCGGGCTGGTGGACCGCGAGGGTGTCCTGCGGTTCGCGCCGAACCTGCGCGACGCCAGCGGCATGTCCGTCAAGGCCGAACTGGTGGCCCGCTTCGGTGTGCCGGTGACGGCCGACAACGACGCCACCTGCGCCACGTGGGGCGAGTTCGTGCTGGGAGCGGCCCAGGGCCGGTCCAATGTGCTGATGGTCACGCTCGGGACCGGCATCGGCGGGGGCATCGTCACCGGCGGCCGGATCCACCGCGGCGTGAACGGCTTCGCCGGCGAGCTCGGGCACATGGTCGTCGACCCGCACGGGCCGCCCTGCCTGTGCGGACGGCGGGGCTGCTGGGAGCGGTTCGCGTCCGGCAGCGGCCTGGGCCTCCTGGCCCGGTCGGCCGCCCTGGCCGGCAAGGCCGACCATGTGGTGGAACTGGCCGGCGGCGATCCCGAGAGCGTGAAGGGTGAGCACGTGAGCCGGGCGCTCGCCGATGGCGATGCCGAGGCGCAGGCGATCGTCGACGAGTTCGCGTTCTGGCTGGCCTTGGGGCTGGCCAACCTGGCCAACGCCTTCGACCCGGAGGCGTTCGTCATCGGGGGCGGGCTGGTGACGATGGGGGACACGTTGTTCGACCCGGCCCGGGTCGCGCTCCAGCAGCAGGTGATCGGGCGCGACGCCCATCCGCCCGTGCCGATCCTGCCCGCCACGTTGGGTGTTCGTGCCGGCGCCATCGGTGCCGCGTTCCTCGCCGGCGACGAATTACCGATTACAAGCGCGAGAGTGGCGGCGGAGGACCGTTACTAGGGGGAGAGTGAAGCCGGCTCCCGGGCTCCCCAGCCCCCGGGGTCGGCTCCTCTCGTCTTCGGCGGAGCGAGCGATGCGGTGATGATGCGGTACGGGATCACGCTGCCGCAGTTCCGCCACGAGGCCGAGCCCGCGCTCGACGTCGCTCGCCGCGCCGAACGGGCGGGTCTCGACGGGGTGTTCGTGTTCGACCACCTCTGGCCGCTGAACCGGCCCGACCGCCCGGCGCTGCACTCCACCACCCTGCTCGGGGCGCTGGCCGCCGAGACGGAGCGCGTGACACTGGCCACGCTGGTGGCTCGCGTCGGGCTTGTGCCCAACGCCGTGCTCGTGCACACCATGCTGACCCTCAACCTCATGGCCCCCGGCCGCTTCGTCGCCGGGTTGGGAACGGGTGACGCCGCCAACCGGGCCGAGAACGAGGCCTACGGCATCCCGTTCGCACCGGCGGCCGAGCGCCTCGCCCAGGTCTGCGAGTGCGCCCGGCAGTTGCGGGCCGAGGGTGTGCGCACGTGGATCGGCGGCCTGTCGCGCGCGACGCGGCAGGCGGCGGCGCGCTGTGCCGACG
>JBOGIC010000145.1:0-2446 GCA_050744985.1 Acidimicrobiales bacterium | reverse complement strand
CCCCTCGTTCTGCCTGCTGGCGCAGGACGACAAAGCGGTGGCGGTCATCGTGCACGGCGCCGCCCAACTCATCATCAGCGACGACACGGGGGACGAGGTGCTCTCGGGTCGCAAGGTCTCGACCTGGGTCGACCGGGTCGTCGAGGAGCCGTTCGCGGCGATGGTCGCCAGCGCCGCCGGCGAAACCCCACCCGACGTGGAGGACGGGTTCGACCTCCAGGCCGGCACGGTTCCCGGGAGCGGCTTCACGGTGGCGGCGCGGACCGCGGGTTCGTCGCGGGCGCCTGGGGCCAAGGCGCCCCGCTCCGCCAAGAAGCGATCGCCGGCAAAGGCCTCGGCCCGTCCGCCCCGGCAGGTCCCGAAGAAGGCCGCGGGCCGGTCGCCCGCCCCGCCCGCAGAGGACGAGACGAGGCTGGAGGACGACATGCCCGCGGCCGTGGCGTCGGCGGTCGCCACGCCGCCTCCCCCGCCCCCGCCCCCGCCCCCGGCAGGTTCGTTCGCGTCGGTATCGCTCAGTGACGCCGTCGAGGAGCCCCGGGCGCCACTGGCGATCGCCGGTGAACCCGGCGCGCCCATCGACGAGGTACTCGGCCCCGAGACCGACGGCGAGATGGTCCAGGGCGTCGTGTGCTCCCGCGGCCACTTCAACGATCCGTCGACCGCCTACTGCGCCGTGTGCGGCATCTCGATGGTCCACCGAACGTTCAACCTGGTCTCGGGCCGGCGGCCGCCCCTCGGCGTCGTCGTCTTCGAGGATGGGGCGACCTACAACCTCGACGACGGTTACGTGGTCGGTCGCGAACCGGAGGGGGACGACGCGGTTCGGGCCGGTCGCATCCGGCCGCTCACCATCGAGGACACCAACCGCACGCTCTCCCGGGTCCACGCCGAGATCCGCCTGGAGGGGTGGGAGGTGCAGATCGTCGACCGCGGCTCGGCCAACGGGACATTCGTCGCCCGGCCCAAGGAGACGGCGTGGGCGAAGCTTCCCGCGGGGGAGCCGACCACCATCACGCCCGGCACCCGGGTGCGCCTTGGCGATCACGTGTTCCTGTTCGACTCCCACCACCAGGTGAGCGGGTGATGGCGACGCGGTGACCGACGAATCGATCGCGGGCGTCCTGCCCGACTACGAGATCGGTGGCGAGCTGGGAAGGGGTGGGTTCGGAGTCGTCCTTCGCGGGCGCCACCGGAACCTTCGGCGCGATGTCGCCATAAAGGAGCTGCCGCAGGCCCTCGCGGCCGACCCCGACGTACGGCGTCGCTTCGCCGCGGAAGCTCGCGTCCTCGCCTCATTGAGCCATCCCCACATCGTCCCCATCTTCGACTACGTCGAGCGGGACGACCATTGCCTGCTGGTCATGGAGCTGTTGCCGGGCGGCACCGTGTGGAGTCAGTTCAAGGACCAGGGCTTCACGCCGGAGAGCGCGTGCGCGGTCGTGATGGCGACGTGTGCCGGATTGCACTACGCCCACAAGCGCGGCGTGCTCCACCGGGACGTGAAGCCCGAAAACCTCTTGTTCTCTACGGACGGCGTCCTCAAGATCAGCGACTTCGGTATCGCGAAGGTGATCGGAGGGAGCGAGACGCTGGCGACCAAGCGCGGCGAGATCCTGGGCACGCCCGCCTACATGGCTCCCGAACAGGCGGGTGGGCCCGAGCCGACGCCCACGGCCGACGTGTACGCGACCGGCGTCATGCTCTACGAGCTGCTCTCGGGACAGTTGCCGTACTCCGACGAAGGCGGCGCGCTGGCCATCGTGTACCGGCACGTCTATGAGGACCCGTTCGATCTCGAGGATCTGGCGCCGGAGTTGCCGGTTCCGCTCGTCGACGCCACCATGCGCGCCATCGCCCGGTCGACGAGGGACCGGTTCCAGACGGCCGAGGACTTCGGCGTGGCGCTGGGCGAGGCGGCGGCCACGGCCTGGGGCCCGGGATGGCTGGCCCGAGCCGACCTGACGATCAACGATCCCGGACCGATCGCCGAGGCGGCCAAACGGCCGAGTCGGGACGTCACCGCGCCGGCCAAGAGCGCGAAGAGCCGGCGATCGACCAAGGCCCCGCCGCCGGCGCCGCCGGCCGAGGGTACGGGGCACACGACCCGCATCCGTCCGGTCGCCACCGACCACGGCACGGTTGCTCCCGCAAACCTTGCGCCCGAAGAGCTGGTGCCGGTCCGCGAGGTGATCGACGTGCCCTCGCCGCCGCTGGTGCCCGCCATCGCCGCGCTCGTGCTCCTGATCCTGGCGGTGGCGGTCGCCTTCCTCGGCCTGGGTCAAACCAATCCGGCCGTGTCCTTCCCGCCTGGCGCCGTGACCGTGGCCGGCACTGACGTCGCGTCGGGCGAAGTCGACCTCGACCTGGCCAGACCGGTCGAGGTCGCGGTCGGCGTGGTACCGCCGGACGCGGCCGCGGCGGATGCCGTGCAGCTCGGGTTCTCGGT
>JBOGIC010000144.1:0-5881 GCA_050744985.1 Acidimicrobiales bacterium | reverse complement strand
CCTCTGGTCACCGCCAGAGAACCAACCCGTGCTGGCAATCCGATGAACGTCGCCTGGGACGTTGCTGTGATTTACATGCCCGGGACGGGCAGGTACTCGAGGACGACGAGGGACGGTTCGCCCGGCGACATGAAGTGCGGGTGCTCGACCAGGAGCGCCGTCACGTCGTCGGCGGACTCGCCCTGGAGGACGGAGAACCCGGCGATCCTGCTGCTGCTGTCGGACACCGCCCCGCCCGCGACCTTCTTCGCCGGCTGGAGCGGCGACCCGAGGTCGACCAGCGCGTCGCCGCACTTCTGCGCCCAGGCCATCCAGGCGTCCATGACCGCCTGCATCTGCTCGGGTGTGGAGGTCGCCATGAGCTCTGCGGAGGAGGCCGTCGACTTGTACAGGACCATGAACCTCGTCATGCCGACACTGTAGGTACAGCCGCAGTAGTCAGCAGCCCGTGCCGCCGTTGGCATTGATGCAGTCGTCGGGCGTATTGGCGAAGACGGACGTACCCGACAGGGTGAGGTGGCCCGTGTTGAAGATGCCCCCGCCCTCGTGGTCCGCCCGATTGGTCACCACCTGGCTGTCGATCATCACGAGCACCCCGAGGTTGTAAACGCCCCCACCCTCCTCGGCGTGGTTGGCGGCGATCCGCGACCGGGTGACCGTCGCGATGCCCCCGTTGTAGAGGCCGCCGCCGATGGGACTGATGTTGGCGCTGAGGAGGGTGTCGGTGATCGTGAGGTTGCCGCCGTTGAAGACGCCGCCGCCCGAACCGAACGTGTTGTTCACGAACGACGAACCCGAGATCTCCATGGTGTTGGAGCCGTCGTTGTCGACGGCGGCTCCTGCGTCGACGCCGGCGTTGGCCACGAAGACGCTGCCGCGGATGCGGATCGACCCGTTCGCCCCACCGGCGTGGATAGCCCCTCCCGTCCCGGCCCGGTTGGCCCGGAACACGCTCCCGATGACCTCGATGTGGCCCGAGCCTCCGTTCTCGACGGCCCCGCCCAACTGGCTCCCGTCACCGTTGCCGGTCAGTGTGGCGCCGGAGAGCGTGACCGTCCCGCCGCCGGCGTTGTAGATCGCGCCGCCGAACCCGAGGTGGAACGGCTCCGGGGGGAACGTCGTCGGCGTGCGATTGCCGTCGAGCGTCACGCCGTTCAGGGTCAGCCGGGCGCCGGGCCCGTTCAGCACGGCGCCCCCCCGCCCTCCGGGGATCAGGCCGCCCGCCAGCGTGAGCGCGGACGCCGTGAGCGACGCCGCGGGCGCCACCTCGAGGATGCGGAACGGCGGCGTGCTGTTCATCGTCGAGCGCTGGACCGTCGCACCCCGCCCGATGACGGTTATCGGAGTGGAGACGACCGGCAGACCGTTGGGCCCGTCGGCACCGACATTGTCCGGTTCCACCAGCGTGTAATTACAACTTTGGGCGAGCAGCAGCGTGCCACCACCGCTGCCATTGGCAGCCTCCAGGGCCGCGCGTAACGACGGCACCGTGCACGGCACGTCGATCGTGATGGCCGCGGCGGCCGGCGACGTTCCCAGGGCGCCCACGAGCACGGCCAGGGCGGCGACGAAGGACAAGGGGGTTCTCGGCGTCACAGGGCCGGGTTCTAGTGCATTCGCGCTAGGTCGGCTAGCGCGATTTGATCCCGCTGATCGGCGGTTTCGTCGCGCGCACCACCACCAATGGGCCGATCGCCTCATGCAGACCGGGGTGGGCGTGGTCGATCTTTGTCTTGGGCCGTTCTCCGACGGTTCAGGAGGAGCGTGAAGGAAGTGAATGGACGACCGGCAGGTTGCACGCCGGGCGGGCTCAAGCTCGTCTGGAGCGGCCGCCCCCCGACCACGGGGCGGCGGACCGCTCGCGCGGCGCACGGGTCGACGCGACCCGAGCGTGGTGACCGGTCATGAGGACACCGCGGCGAGAGGCCCCTGTGGCGCCTGAGCGTCCCCCCCGCCCGGCCGTTCCCGCCACCCGCTCGGCCCGCCGCCTGGCCGAGGCCCGCGCCCGCCTCGCCGAGGCCGACATCGCGCCGACCCAACCCGCCGCGCAACTTCGGGCCGTCAGCAACGGCCACGGCCCCGCGCCCGTGCCGCGCCGTCCCGAACCGGTGGCCGCGGTGGCACCCGAAGTTATGACCGAGCGCGCCCGCATCGAAGCCCTCGGCGCCCAGCACCGCATCCCGGTCGTCGACCTCCGGCACCAGACGCCGCACCGTGATGCCCTGGCGTTGCTCCCGGAGCACATCGCCCGTGAGCTCGTGGCCGTGCCGGTCCGCCAGGTCCCCGGTGGGCTCGAGATCGCCGTGGCCGACGTGCCGTCGTCGACGACGCAGGCGCGGTTGGCCGAAGCGGTCCGGATGCGGGTCGGCTTCGTGCTGGCCCCCGAGACCGACATCCGCCGGGTCATCGACGCTTCCTACCGGGCGATCGACCGGATCGATTCGCACATCCAGGCGTTCGAGGCCGCCGTGTCGGCGAGGAACCCCGCGGACGTGGGCGCGGCCGATCGGGCGGCCGAGCCCGACGCACCCGTCGTCGAGGTGGTCAACGCCATCGTCACCCAGGCGCTGCGGGACCGTGCCTCGGACATCCACATCGAGCCTCAGGGCGACCGCGTGCGGGTGCGGTACCGAGTCGACGGGACCCTCTCGGACGTCCTTTCGCTGCCTAGCTCGATGGGCCCGACGCTGGTCAACCGCATCAAGATCATGGCGGGGATGAACATCGTCGAGCGGCGGCGGTCCCAGGACGGGCAGTTCGCCACCGTGATCGACGGCCGGGACCTGGACGTGCGGGTCGCGACCGGCGCCACCATCCGGGGCGAGACGGCGGTGCTGCGGCTGCTCGACAAGAGCCGGAGCCTCTACAAGCTGGGCCAGCTCGGCATCCCGCCGGACTCCCACGCCGTGCTGTCCCGGCTCGTGCGGTCGCCGTTCGGCATGGTCGTGTGCGCCGGGCCGACCGGGAGCGGCAAGACCACGACCCTCTACGCGGCGCTGGCCGAGATCAACACGGTCGAGCGCAACATCATGACGATCGAGGACCCCGTCGAGTACATCGTCCCGGGCCTCAACCAGCAGCAGATCAACCAGAGCGCGGACGTCACATTCGCCTACGGCCTCAAGGCGATCCTGCGCCAGGACCCCGACGTGATCCTCGTCGGCGAGATGCGTGATGCCGAGACGGCCCGGATCGCCGTGCAGTCGGCCCTGACCGGCCACCTGGTGCTCTCCTCGCTCCACGCCACCGACGCCGTGTCGGCGTTGCTCCGCTTCCTCGACATGGGCATCGAGAACTTCCTCGTGGCCAGCTCGCTCCTTGCCGTCGTCGGCCAGCGTCTCGTGCGCCAGATCTGCGAAGCGTGCAAAGCGCCCTACCAGCCGTCGTCCCAGGAGCTCACCTTCTACCGGGAGGCCGACAGCAAGCCCAAGAACAAGTTCTGGCACGGGGAGGGCTGCAACTTCTGCGCCCACACCGGCTACCAGGACCGGATGGGGGTCTACGAGGTGCTGGTGCTCGACGAGGGGATCCGCAAGCTCGTCGTCCAGGGCGCCGACGCCGAGAAGCTGCGCGCCCACGCCCTGAGAAACGGCATGAGGACCCTTCTCGACGAGGGCCTCCGCCTGGTCGACGAGGACGTCACGACCATCTCCGAAATCCTGCGAACGATCTACGTGGCCTAGGAGCAACCAGTGAGCAACTTTGCGTACACCGCCCTTGCCCCGAACGGGAGAAAAACCCGAGGACGGGTCCAGGCCGAGAACACCTTCCGCGCCGAGGCGCAGCTCGCGGATCTCCAGCTGACCGACATCCAGGTGAAGGAACAGCGGAACTTCTGGAAATTCGAGGGGACGAAGAAGAAGAAGGTCAAGCGCGTCGAGGTCATGCACTTCTCGCGCCAGCTCGCCGCCTTCGTCCGGGCGGGGGTGCCGATCGTCGACGCCATGGCCGTCATCGGTCAGGAGACGCCGAACCCAAGGTTCTCGGCCGTGCTGATCGAGGTGGCCGACGCTCTGCGAGGCGGCGAGACGTTCGCCGACGCGATGGCGAGGTTCCCCGAGATCTTCCCGCGCTATTACCTCGACATCCTCCGGTCGTCCGAGCTGACGGGCAACCTGGACACGGCGCTCGACCAGCTCGCCGGCTACGTCGAGCGTGACCTCGAGGCCCGCCGCAAGATCTCCTCAGCGCTGCTGTACCCGTGCATCGTGTTGTGCATGGCGGTGGTGACCGTCGCCATCCTCACCGGCTTCGTCCTTCCCCGGTTCAAGGCCTTCTTCGACACCTTCGACGCCAAGCTGCCTCTGCCCACCCGGATCCTCATCGGATTCGGGGACCTGATCGCCAACTTCTGGTGGGCGATCCTGATCCTCCTCGTCGCCGGGGGCATGGCGCTGTACTTCGCCCTCAAGACCGAAGGCGGCAAGCTCAAGCGCGACTCGTTGATGCTCAAGGCCTACGCCGTGGGCTCGGTTGTGCGCTTCGCGATCCTCGAGCGGTTCTGCCGGATCCTCGCCGCCATGGTCAAGGCCGGAGTCCCCCTGCCCGACGCCATGGCCGTCGCCACCGACACGACCGCCAACCGGGTCTTCAAGAACGCGCTCGTGACCGCACGGGAGCGCATGCTCGACGGCGAGGGCCTGGCCGGGCCCCTCGAGTCCACCGGCCTGTTCCCGGGAGTCGCACGGCAGATGGTGCGGGTCGGCGAGGAGACCGGCACGCTCGACCAGCAGCTCGAGACGGCGGCCGAGTTCTACGAGATCGAGTTGGAGTACAAGCTCAAGCGCCTCACCACGCTGTTCGAGCCGGCCGTCATCCTGTTCGTCGGCCTCGTCGTGGGCTTCGTCGCCATCGCCCTCGTCTCGGCGATGTACGGCATCTACAACCAGGTCGACATCTGATGCCGAGCGCCGAGAACCGGCTGGGGCCCGAGTCCGGGGCGACCCTCATCGAGGTGCTCGTCACTGTGGTCATCCTCGGGTTCGCCGTCGTGGCGGTCGTGGGCGCCCTGTTCACGACGATCATCGGCGCGGACCTCAACCGCAAGCAGGCCACGGCCCGCACGGTGCTCGTCAGCGCGGCGGAGACGGTGAAGAGCCAGACCGTCAACCCCTACCAGGACTGCGCCACGTCCTACGACCTGGCGCCTGTCACATTCCCGGCGGGATGGGCGGCCGGCGACGTTTCCATGACGGTCTCGTACTGGAACGGGTCGGGCTTCTCGAGCTCGTGTGCCGGGGACCAGAAGCTCCAGCTCGTCACGTTGACCGCCACGGCCCCTGACGCCAAGGCCGTCGAGTCGGTCGAGGTCGTGAAGAGGAACCCGGCATGAGCCCCAGCGCGCCCGACCCCCAGAGCGAGGGTGGGTTCACCCTGCCCGAGATCCTCATCACGGTCACGCTGCTCGCGCTGATCGTCGTGCCCCTCACGAACAGCTTCTTCGTCGGGTTCCGGTCTGTCGACAAGACGGCCCAGGTGCTCGTCACGTCGTCGGACCGCCAGCTGCTCTCGGTCTACTTCCCCCCCGACGTGCTGAGTGCCTCGGCCCTCGTCCTCGACGACGACACCTCGCAGTGCGCGGCCGGTGTCCTCGGAGACGGTGTCGTGCGGTTCAACTGGCGCGAGTTCGACGGTGGCACGACCACGACCTACGTCGCCGACTACCGGCTCGTCACGACGGGTGTTCGTACCGCCCTGGTCCGCTACAGCTGCACCGCCGGCGGCACCCCGACAGCGCTGAACGTGGTGCACAACCTCGTCGCTCCCTTCGCCCAGGCGGCGCAGACACCGACGCAGGTGTCGATCACCGTCACGGATCTGCTCGCCACGACCTACACGGTCACAGGCACGAGGAGGACGGCATGAACCGGCTCCTGTGCCG
>JBOGIC010000143.1:0-7516 GCA_050744985.1 Acidimicrobiales bacterium | reverse complement strand
GACGTCTCCCGGGTGGCCGGCGCCCTCGCCCTCGCCGACGTGGCCGCCCGCCTCGACGACGGCCCGGCCCGCGAGGCGCTCGCGCGGGGCGCCGAGCGGCTCATGGAGGTCGGCGTGGGTTCAGGCTGAGGCCCGGTCTACAGTTGCGGCCATGGCCCAGCGCGTGGCGGAACATGTCATGCGATCACGGCGGTTCGGGCCCAAGATCCTGCTCCGGGTCGACCTCCATGGCGTGTCGATGTTCGGCCCCGGCGACCGCAAGACGCTCATCCGCTGGGAGTGGGTCGAAGCGGTGACGCTCGAAGACGACGGGGTGGACGTGCGCTCCGCGACCGAGCACGTGCGGTTCCCGCCCGGCGCGTTCGGCTTCGAGTCGACCATCCTCGCCGAGCGCCTCGAGGAGGCGCGTTCGATCACCCGCCGGCCCGAGATCATCGGCGAGCTGGCGGCGCGCTAGCCGGCGCTTGGCCCCGTCCCGGACCCTTCCGCTCCGCCTGTCTCGGCGCGGGGCGCTGGCGCTGTGCGCGTTCGGGATGCTGCTCGCGGCCGTGGCCGCCATCGTGCCGGTGTCGGTGCACTTCGCCGACGACCCGTTGCTCAACCTGCGCCGGCTCGACCCGCAGCTGACCACGCCCGGGGCGACGTCGGACTGCGGCTCGCCGGTCCGCAGTCTGTCGATCGAGCCCGCCAGCACCGACCTGTACGACGTGGCCCGCGCCGACGCCTGCCAGGATGCCGCCCGCCGGCGGGTCGCCGCCGGGCTGGCCCTCGCCGCCATCTGCATCGCCGTCGGCCTCCTCGGCGTGGTCAACGCCCGTTTGCCTGCGTCTGCCAGCGCTTAACGAGGCGGTTCGGTTACTCTCAGGACAGGACTGGGGGTACGCGACGAGCACGGTCGAACAGGCTGACGGCAGGGCGCTCGTTGTCTTGGACAACGTCAACAAGCACTTCGGCGACCTGCACGCCCTGAAGGACGTCAGCCTCACCGTCGACCGGGGCGAGGTGCTCGTCGTCGTCGGTCCGTCGGGGTCGGGCAAGTCGACGCTGTGCCGCACCATCAACCGTCTCGAGCCCATCGACAGCGGGACGATCACCGTCGACGGCCAGCCCCTTCCTGAGGAGGGTCGGGCGCTCGCCCGGCTCCGCGCCGACGTCGGCATGGTCTTCCAATCGTTCAACCTCTTCGCCCACAAGTCGATCCTGCAGAACGTCACCCTGGGCCCCGTCAAGGTGCGCAAGGTGTCCAAGGCTGAGGCCAAGGAGCGCGCCATGAAGCTGCTCGAACGCGTGGGTATCGCCGAGAAGGCCGACCGCTACCCGGCCGAGCTGTCGGGCGGGCAGCAGCAGCGCGCCGCCATCGCCCGGGCGCTGGCCATGGAGCCGAAGCTGATGCTGTTCGACGAGCCCACCTCGGCCCTCGACCCGGAGATGATCAAAGAGGTCCTCGACGTGATGGTCGAGCTCGCCATGGAGGGCACGACGATGGTCGTCGTCAGCCACGAGATGGGCTTCGCCCGCCGGGCCGCCCGGCGAGTGGCGTTCATGGACGGAGGCCGCATCGTCGAGCTGGCCGCTCCCGACGAGTTCTTCGATCGCCCGCAGACGGAGCGGGCCAAGAACTTCCTCTCCAAGATCCTGACCCATTGAGCATGAGAACGACCTGAAAAAGAAGGAGAAGACCATGCGTAGACGAGGCTGGGCCCTGCTCCCGGCGATCGTTGCCCTGTCCCTGATAGCCGGCGCGTGCGGCTCGGACAGTGACGACTCGACCACCAACACGACGTCGCCCGGTACGACCCGCCCGACGTTCGCGGCCGGCACGAAGATGGCCGACCTGCAGGCCAAGGGCAAGATCGTCATCGGCACCAAGTTCGACCAGCCCGGGTTCGGATTGAAGAACCCGACCAACAACGAGATCGAAGGCTTCGACGTCGAGATCGGCAAGCTCATCGCCGTCGGCATCTTCGGCGGGACGATCAACGACGTCGGCAGCAAGATCGAGTTCAAGGAGACGGTGTCGGCCAACCGCGAGCCGTTCATCGAGAACGGCACCGTCGACATGGTCGTGGCCACCTACACGATCAACGACGCCCGCAAGCTGCGCGTCGGCTTCGCCGGCCCGTACTTCGTCGCCGAGCAGGACATCATGGTCAAGTCCACCGACACGACGATCAAGTCGGTGACCGACCTGAACGGCAAGGCCGTCTGCAGCGTCAAGGGCTCGACCTCGGCCCGCAACCTCCAGGCCAAGGCCCCGCAGGCCAGCCTCACCGAGCTCGACACGTACTCGCAGTGCGCCGAGCAGCTCCGGGACAACCGGGTGGTCGCGGTCACGACCGACAACGCCATCCTCGCCGGCCTGGTGCAGCAGAGCAGCGGCCAGTTCAAGCTGGTGAAGGCGCCGTTCTCGTCCGAGCCCTACGGCATCGGCGTGTCGCGCAACGACGAGGCGTTCCGCGCCTTCATCAACGACCAGCTGCAGACGATCTTCACGAACGGTCAGTGGGCCACGGCGTTCAAGAACACCCTCGGCAAGATCGGACTCGACACGCCCACGCCGCCCGCCATCGACCGGTACGTCACCGGCGCGGCCGCGGCGACCACCACCACCGTCCGGCCGTAACCCGCAGAAGGGCGATCGGGTGGATGTCGTCCTCGACAACCTTGATCTGTATATCGAGGGCGCTCGGACGACGATCGCCCTCACGCTGCTCTCCTACGCGATCGCCCTGATCGTGGGGATCGCAGTGGCGGCGTGCCGGGTCAGCCCGGTGCCGCCGCTGCGGGTCCTGGCCACGGCGTGGGTCGAGCTGGTGCGCAACACGCCCCTGGCCGTGCTGTTCCTGCTGTTCTGGTTCGGGTTCACCAAGATCGGCATCAAGTACGGGCTCTTCACCTCCGCCATCATCGTGCTCAGCGCGTACACGAGCACGTTCATCGGCGAGACGGTCCGCGCCGGCATCAACTCGGTGTCGAAGGGCCAGGCGGAAGCGGCGCGGTCACTGGGCCTGACCTTCCCGCAGACGCTGGTCACCGTGGTGCTGCCCCAGGCCCTGCGCACCGTCGTCGCCCCGCTCGGGAGCCTGTTCATCGCCCTCATCAAGAACAGCTCGGTCGCCGGCGTCATCGGCGTCATCGACCTCACCGCCGTGGCCGCGAAGGTGGGCGTGGAGACGGCCCAGCCCGTGGCTGCGTTCGCCGGCGCCGCCACCGGCTACGTGATCCTGGCCCTCTTCGCGGCGTGGGCCGTGCGCCGGCTCGAGCACCGCACGGCGATTCGCCGATGATCCACCGGTGACCCCGTGACCGCACCTGTCATCGCCGACGCCCTCGGGCCCCGAGCCCGCCGCAAGGTGCGCATCGCCTCGCTCGTCGCCGGCGTGATCATCGCCGCGTGGTTGGTGCTGGCCGTGAAGCGGGCGGCCGACAACGACCAGCTGAGCCCTGAACGCTGGGGCTCGATCCTGCGCTGGCCCGTGCTCAAGTTCCTGCTGATCGGCCTCTGGACCACGGTCCGGCTGGCGGCGGTGGCCATGGTCCTCGCCATCCTCATCGGCGGCATCATGGCCCTCGGCCGTCTTGCCCACAACCGCCTGCTGAAGCTCGCGGCCGGCGCCTATACGGACTTCTTCCGCGCCATGCCCGTCCTGCTGCTCATCTACTTCTCCGCCCTCGGTCTGCCGAGGTACGGGTTCGACTTCTCGGCGTTCTGGTTCGTCGTGTTCGCCCTGGCGGCCTACAACGGCGCCGTGCTCAGCGAGATCTTCCGCGCCGGCATCCTGTCGCTCGACCGCGGCCAGTCCGAGGCGGCGTACTCGCTCGGCCTGGGCTACTGGCAGGCGATGCTGCTGGTGATCGTGCCGCAGGCGGCGCGCCGGATGATCCCCGCCATCGTCAGCCAGCTCATCACGCTGCTCAAGGACACGTCCCTCGCCTTCGTCATCGCCCTCGAGGAGCTGAGCCGGCGGTCGCGGATCGTGGGGGAGTTCACCGGCAACATCCTCCAGGCCTACACCATCGCCGCCATCCTCTACATCATCGTGAACTTCGCCCTCAGCCGGCTTGCCCGCCGCCTCGAAGTCCGCCAGCGCCGCCGCTTGGGCGCCGGCGCCATCGAGGTCACGGGCGTCGACGAACTGGCCGTCGTCGGCGCCCAGGCCGAAGCCGTGGTCCAGGAGGAGGAGTAGCCCCTGTCGTTCTTACAAGAACGGTGCGGGCTCAGCTGATGCGGAGGCTGTCGGCGACCGGGGCGAGGTTGGGGCTGCCGCCGAACAGGGTGAGGATGTACAACCGTCCCGACCGCAGCACGTAGAACTGCTTCTCCGGCACGGCCAGGGTGCCCGACTCGCCCTTGACCGGGAGCGTGAAGTCGAGCTCGACGGCCTGGCGCTGCCCGACGTTCGTGCGCTGCTGGGTCAGCCCCGTCACCCCGACCCGCTCGAGGTCCTTGGAGGCCTGGGTGGCGATCGAATCCAGCGAGCGGCCGCCCGAGGGAACGACGACCAGGTTCACGCTCGAGCCGTCGTTGGGGTCGATGGCGAAGAGGCGGCTGCCGCTGCCGATCCGAGCGCGGACCGCCTCCAGGGCGTCGGCCAGCAGCGGGTTCTTCGCCCGCAGGGCGGCGGCCGTCTTCGCGAAGGCCTCGGGGTCGAGGGCGGGCTGTTGCCAACCGGCGGGCATGTCGATCGTGAACCCCTGCCCGATGACCCGCGTGTACCCGGCGGCGGGCGGGGGAGCGGTGAGCGCCGGGCTGGGCTTGTCCTCACTGCACGCGCCGGCCGCCAGCACCAGGAGCAGCAGGCCGGCGGCGCGCCTCAACGCGGTCGTCGTCGCCGGGACAGCCATGCGACGGCGACCGCCGCGGCGGTGACACCGTTGAGGGTGGCCAGGACCGGCTTGCGCCGCAACAGCAACCCCAGCGTCACCGCGGCCGTGCCGGCTTCGAAGGCCACGACCGGCTGGGGCGCGCCGGTCCGCCACGCCGACCGCAGCCGGGCCGATCCCCACGACGCCACCGGGTAGCCGCCCATGAGCAGGAGCCGGCTGGCCATGCGCCTGCGCTTCGTCGTGACGGTCTTTCGGGCCATCAGTGGAGCCGATAGAGGCCGACGGCGTCCTGGGCCCGGGCCAGGGTCTTCGCGGCGACCTCGCCCGCCCGGGCCGCGCCCTTCGAGATGATGTCCTCGACCCCGCCCGGGTCGGTGGCCAGCTCCAGGTACCGCTCCCGCACGGGCCGCAGCAGCTCCACCGCGGCCTCGGTGACCGCCGCCTTGAGGCTCGCGTAGTCGCCGAAGTCGTCGGCCAGCGCCTCGGGGTCCCGGCCCGTCGCCGCGCCGAGGATCGTCAGCAGGTTGGTGATGCCCGCCTTGTGCTCGGGGTCGAAGCGCACCTGCGTGCTGGCGTCGGGGTCGGTCACCGCCCGGCGGACCTTGCGCTCGATCACGTCCGGGTCGTCGAGCACGAGGATCACACCCTTGGCCGACTCCGCCGACTTCGACATCTTGTTGGTCGGGTTCTGCAGGTCCATGATGCGGGCGCCCACCGTGGGCACCGTCGCCTCCGGCACGGTGAACGTCTCGCCGTAGCGGTTGTTGAACCGGATGGCCAGGTCGCGGCACAGCTCGAGGTGCTGGCGCTGCTCGTCGCCCACCGGCACCCGGTCGGCGTCGTAGAGGAGGATGTCGGCCGCCTGCAGCACCGGGTAGGTGAACAGCCCCACGCGTGCGGACTCCTCGGACCCCTTGGCCTTGTCTTTGAACTGGGTCATGCGGCGGAGCTCACCGATGCCCGCGACGCATTCGAGGATCCAGGCCAACTGGGTGTGCTCGGGCCGGTGGCTCTGCACGAAGAGGGTGCACGCGTCGGGGTCGAGGCCGGCCGCCAGCAGAACGAGGACCGTCTCGAGGGTGTTCGCCCGCAGCTCCGCCGGGTCCCGCGGGATCGTCAGGGCATGCAGGTCGACCACGCAGAAGTAGGAGTCGGCCTCGTGCTGGTCGGCGACCCAGTGGCGGACGGCGCCCAGGTAGTTGCCCAGGTGGATCTCGCCGGTGGGTTGGATGCCCGAGAGCACGCGTGCCATGGGTCGATGGTAGGTCCCTCGAATGGCCCGGTCCGGTCGATAACGTGGTCGGGTGCCCTACGAGGTGCAGACGGCTGTCTTCGAGGGGCCGTTCGACCTGTTGCTGCACCTGATCGTGCGCGACGAGGTGGACGTGTACCAGGTGTCGCTCAGCCGCATCGTCGACGCCTACCTGACCGAGATCGAGCGCATGGGCGTGCTCGACCTCGACGTCGCGACCGAGTTCCTGCTCATCGCGGCGACGCTCGTCGAGCTCAAGACCCGTCGGCTGCTGCCGGGTGTCGAGGACCCCCAGGCCGAGGAGGAGCTGGCGCTGCTCGAGCAGCGTGACCTGCTCATCGCCCGGCTGCTCGAATGCAAGACGTTCCGCGACGCCGGCCAGGCGCTCGCCCGGTCGGCGCAGCGGGCCGGGCTCTCGTGGCCCCGGACGGCCGGGCTCGAAGAACGGTTCCGGTCGCTGGTGCCCGACTTCCTGGCCGGCGTCACGGGCGCCGACCTCCACGCCGCCTACCTGCGGGCGACCCAGCCCAAGCCCGTCCTGCACGTCGACCTCGACCACGTGGCGCCCATCCGTGCCAGCGTGTCCGACGCCGTCGACGACCTGGTGGCGGCGCTGCCGGCGCTCGGCGGCCGGGCCTCGTTCCGCCGGCTGACGCTGGGTGTGCAGGAACGGCTGGAGGTCATCGTGCGCTTCCTCGCCGTGCTCGAGCTGTACAAGCAGGGCCGGGTGGAGATCGAGCAGGCGGAGGCGTTCGGCGAGCTGATCGTGATCTGGACCGGCGACGGCGAGGCCGCTCCCGTCACGGCCGACACCGAGGAGCTGTATGCCTAGGAGCGAGGCCGAGCGGGCCGTCGAGGCCGTGCTGATGGTCGCCGAGGAGCCCGTCGAGCCCCAGTTGCTCGCCCAGCTCCTCGAGATCAGCCCGGCCCGGGTGGAGGAGGTATGCGCCGAGCTGGCGGCCGGCTACGAGATCGAGGGCCGGGGGTTCGTCCTCGTCCGGGTGGCGGGCGGTTACCGGTTCCAGAGCCACCCCGAGCTGGCGGCGTACATCGAGCGGTTCGTGCTCGAAGGCCAGCCCGCCAAGCTCTCGGCCGCGGCCCTGGAGACCCTGGCCGTCATCGCCTACAATCAGCCGGTGTCGCGGGCCCAGATCGCCGCCATCCGCGGCGTCAACGCCGACGCCGTCGTCCGCACCCTGCAGCACCGGGGCTACGTCAACGAGGTCGGCCGCGACCCCGGCCCGGGCCAGGCCATCCTCTACGGCACGACGACGCTGTTCCTGGAGAAGCTCGGTCTCGACTCGTTGCGTGACCTCCCGCCGCTGGCCGACTTCGTTCCCGACGCCGACGTGCTCGACGCCCTCGAGAAAGGCCTGGGCGTCGTCGACGACTGAGAAGCTGCAGAAGGCCTTGGCGTCGGTCGGGATCGGGAGCCGC
>JBOGIC010000142.1:0-4714 GCA_050744985.1 Acidimicrobiales bacterium | reverse complement strand
CCCGTCATCGTCCTGGGCACCCCCGACGAGTACATTCCCCAGGGCCGCCCGTCCACGATCCTGGCCCAGCTCGGCCTGGACGGGCCCGGCATCGCCGCGTCGATCCTCGCCGCTCACCGCGACAGCGAGGTCGTCAGCGGCTGAAGCGGGTTCTTGCACTCGCGGCCCTTGTCCTCAGCGCCTGTGGCGGCAGCGACGGCGGCGGACCGGGCGCGGCCGACCTGAGCGGAAGCCGGGCGGGCCGCAGCGAGCCCCCGAGCTTCGCCGCCCCGGTGACGACCACCACCGCGCCCCCGGCGATCGTCGAGGTCACATCGACCACGTCGGCCTCGCCGGGCACGACCACGGCCACGACCCTGGCGTCGGCCTCCACCGGCTCACGCGGTCTGATGCCGGCCCTCACTCCGGCCTCGGCGGGCACCTACCGGTACGCCACGAGCGGCACGACGAGGCTCGGCCTGATCACCAACCCGTTCCCGACCGTCTCCAAGCTCGTCGTCGACCGGCCCAATGGCACCCGGCAGCGCAGCGTCCGTGACCTGCGCGATCCCGGAGGCAGCGGGCCGGTGTTCGAGTCGGTGCTCGACTACCGGCGGGACGGCGTCTACCTCGTCGACCTGAGCGTGGCCACCACCGTGCTGGGAGTGACGCGGACCCAGCAGCTGCGCCCGCCCTCACCCGTGCTGTTCCTGCCCACCGACGCCGGCCCCGGCCATCACCGCCAGTTCGAGGTCGAGGGCACCGGTATCACGATCGACGTCGTGCGGAACGAACGCGTGACCATCGGCACGAAGCCGTACGAGACGACGGTCGTACGCGTCGCGGCCGACGCCCTCGGCGAGGGCGCCGGCCACATGGAGCTCACCGTCTGGCTCGACCCGTCGACCCGGCTGTGGGTCAAGGAGCGCTCCGTCGCCGACGCCGCCTCACCCGACGGAGGCTTCGCCTTTCACAGCGACTACGACGCCACGTTGCTGCCGTAGCTCACAGGTCGACGCCGTAGCGGTCGGCGAGCACCTCGAAGCGGTCGACGAAGTCCTGCTGCTGCAGCAGTGGCATCGCCTGCAGGAAGTACTTGTAGACATCGGCGTTGGCCTGTGCCGCGTTCACTTCCTTGGCCGGGTTGTAGAAGGTCTGGATGCCGAAGCGCAACTGGTCCATGAGCTGGACGAAGTTCGGCGTCTTCTCGCTGAGATCGGTGAGGTCGTCCCACCACTGGTTGCCGTCCAGGTAGTTGACGAAGAACCGCGCCCAGTCCAGCTCCACCGAGTACTTGAGGGGGTCGTCCTGGCAGACGTTGTCACGCCACGCCCGGATGCCGCCCCTCGGTGCGGCGGTGGCCGCCGCCAAGTCGATGCGGTTGTTGTTCTGGTTGTCCGTGAAGTCCGAGTAGACCTCGGCCAGCACGCCGTACTCGGGGTCGTTCGCGTACTTCGTCAGGTCCTTGTAGTACTTGAACATGGGGGTGTTCCAGCCGGTCCCGTTCCAGACCACCGATGAGAAGAAGTGGCCCAGCCCTTCGTTGAACGCCGCGGCGTTGACCTCCGCGGAGCGCATCAGGTGCCACAGGTTGATGGTCTCCACCACCTGGGTCTTGGCGGAGAGGCATGCGTCCACGGTCGAATGGTGCGAGTAGTCGTTGGACAGCTGGAAGCTCTGGTGAATCTGGTACCAGTGCCCGACCTCGTGCCCGTACACGAACTTGCGGTTGTACTGCGTTGCGTCGATGTTGATTGAGGTGTCGCCGGCGAAGGAGTTCCCGTACGTATCCGTGTGGACGAAGTCCACCAGCCGGGGGTCGTCGCTGAGGGGGGCTTCAGCGTCGAGTCGGTGGATGCTGAAGGTGCCGTAGGCCATCACCGACGAGGAGATGCCCGCGGGGACGTACAGGTGGCTCGGGTTACCGCCCGGCACCAGGTAGTACGACCACGTCTTGAGGTTCTCGCCCGGGAACTTCGGCTTGGCGTCCTTCAGCGCCTGGCTCTCGTAGGCCCGCACGGTGATGTTCTCGTGCGTCCCGATCCGGGCCTCGGAGAAGACCGTGACCTTGGCCGGAGTGCCGCCCACGAGGGGAAGCGACACGCAGCCTGTCCGCTTGTTGGCGTAGAGGCTGGTCAGCTTGTTGCCCTGCTGCACCACCAGCTTGACGCCCCGGGCGGCCATCGCCTCGCCGTTCGCGTAGTAGCGCTCGCCGACGTTGTGGTCCATCGACGCGTACCGCCAGTGCACGCAGACCGTGTGCAGGCCCGAGCTGATCACGTCACCAGGGGCATCCGGGTCGAAGGTCCCCGGCCCCTCGCCGGCGAAGAGGTTGACAGTCCCGGGGGGCTGGCCAGGCCCCGCCGACCCGCCGGTGATCGTGCCGCCGTTGTACTCGTGCAGCAGTCGCTCCTCGGTGGAGATCACGACCCCGCGGCGGCGATCCACCGAGACGTAGAGCGAGTTGGTGACCACGCCGTCGAGGTCGGCGCCCGCGTCGTCGTGGGTCGTCGCCCGCAGCGTGAGCACGGCGGGGCCCTCGAGGCGCTCGGGCGTGATCCCGAGCGAGGCGAGCGGCACACAGAGCTGCCTCGCGCCCGACGGGGCGAGGGTGTCCGTGCCGACGTCGAACCGGGAGTTGCCGCCGTGTGCGTCCACGTCCACGGCAGGCGGTAGTTGACGGCGTGTCGCCGTTGGTTCACGACCTCGACGGGCACCACGCCGTCCACCAGCTCCACGACGCCGCGCTCGTCGATCCCCGGCACGCCGAGGCGGACCTGCGGCTCGTACGGCGGGGAGGCGTCGAGGTGGGGTCCACGAGCCGGCCCTCTGGCTCTGCCGGGGGCGGGCGTGGCCGAGCCACCGTCGGGCCGGTGGCGAGAAGAATCCCGGCCACGAGCACCGTCACGACCATGGATCGAGCTCGCTGCTTCATGTCGATGTCCTCCGATCAAGGCGCCGTGTGCGCCGTCAGAACCGGAGCATCCGGGACGCGAATGAAGCGGTCCTAAAGCCCGACTTAAGCCGAGGGGGTGCTTGCACTACTACGTCTCACGTAGTAATGCCGGCCAAGCGGGACGTAGCATCCATGGCTCCGGCCTTGAGCTGGCGCGTCAGGGACGTTCGTGGAGGAACCACCGAGTGCGGCCGACGAGGGCCTGTGCATGGCGGCGGAGCGGAACGCCTGGTAGCCGGGTTGTGCAGGGTGCAACCAGATCCTGCTCGTACGCCACCTCCCACGCCTCCTCGATGCTCGTCGGCGGCCGCGCCACCGTGAATTCGAGCATCGTCCCCCAGATGGCCGTCAACTCGGCGCCGTAGCGCGCCTCCTACGACCGCACGACGGCCGTGAGCCGCTCGACCGAGCCCGCGGCGAGCCCGCCCTCGGAGGGCGGGATGTACACGAGGGTCTGCCACGAGACCGGCGTCGGGAGGAGCGCGACCGTGATCGGGTAGGGCGAACGCCAGTCGAGGTAGCTCGTGGCGCCGTCCGGCCGCGGTGCATCCGGGGCGACGGGAGGTTCCCAGAGGTCGGGCGGAGCGTTCCCACGGCCGAGGTCGGCGAGCACCTCCGCGGCGTCGGGGACAACCACGCGCGCCCACAACGGTCGTTCGTCGGTCGGCGACGGCGGTGCCCACGACCGCCGGTGCTCGAGGAGCGTTGCGAGCCAGCTGAGCCCGGTGTCCATGCCCCAGGTGACGACGGGATGGCGGCCCGTCGCCCCGACCCTCGACCGGGCCGCTTGCCATGGCAGCAGAGCGTCCCCGGCATCGCACTCCACGGCGAACGCCACCTCGTTGGACTCGCACGGGACCTCGATCACCCGGCGAACGGCGAGGACCGTGCCGTCGAGCGCGGCCGCGATCGAGGCGACATCGTTGAGCATGCCGGTCACGGTACTCCGTCGCCATACTACGTCTCACGTAGTATCGTCGGACGTACTATGGCGTCGGATCCCGGACTGCTGGTGATGGTGAGCCTGCTCGGCGGCCCACGTCACGGCTACGCCATCAGCGAGGACATCGAGGCGCTCACCGGCGACCGACCCGGTCCCGGCACGCTCTACGGCGCTATCGCCCGGCTCGAGCAGCGGGGCCTGATCGAGGCGCGTGAGGGCGACGGCCGGCGCAAGCCGTATGCACTCACCCGTGCCGGTGTCGCAGAGGTGCGGCGCCTGCTCGAGGGCATGGAGACCGTCACGCGCGCCGCCCGCCGCCGCCTCCGGGTGCAGCCGGCATGAGGGGCGGGGGCCGGGGCCGGTGGCTGGTACGGCTCTATCCACGTGCGTGGCGCGACCGCTACGGCAACGAGGTGCTCGACCTGCTCGCCACCAGCCGGCGCCCCCTGCGAGATCGCGCCGACATCGTCCTCAACGCCGCCCGGCCTTGGCCGGTTTCCACTCTCGTCGCCGCCTCGCCATGGTCGCCTTCGGCCTCGCGGGCGCCGTGTGGTCGGTCCCCCAACTGGCGGGCGGAGCCGCCGACATCCCCCGGCACTGGTGGAGCACGATGGCCGTCGGCCCCCTGCTTCCGGGGCTCGCCCTGCTCGCCTGGACGGGTTGGCGCCGACCGGCACAGGGGTAGACCGCGGGGCATGGAGCACCACATGCCCCATTCCCACCAGCGGCGCAACCGGTTCGACCGGTTTGCCGAACGGGCCGTGCACGTCGTCAGCGGCGCGCCGTTCTTCGCCATCTGCGCCGTCTTCATCGTCGTGTGGGTCCCGACGCTGTGG
>JBOGIC010000141.1:0-4519 GCA_050744985.1 Acidimicrobiales bacterium | reverse complement strand
CGTTCGGTCAGCGGCAGCGGGCGTCCGAGCACGGGCGGGATGGGGCGGATCGTCCTGTCGGCGGCGTCCTGCGGCGGCAACCCCTGAGCGCGGGCGATGGCGGCGTTCTCCAGGCGGGAGCGGTCGTTCTGGACGTCGACGTTCATGTTGGTCATCGTCTCGAGCGCCCGCTCCAGGAGGTCCTCCACCTCCAAGGCGGTGAGCTCGACGTCGTCGTCGATGTAGCTCGGGTCGAGGACATCGTCGCGTCGCACCCGGTCGGTGAGCCCGTCGGCGATGGACACGACCGGGCGCCGGTCGGGCGCGTAGCTCGGCGGCCCCACGGCCACCCAGGCGGTCGCCGGTGTCGCCCCGGCGACGCTGGCGCCGATCACGCCGTCGCAGACGTCGTCGACGAGGCCCAGGCTCAGGTTGTCCTCGGCCCCGGCGAACAACCCGCCGGGGTTGGTGCGCGGGTCGTCGGCGGTGAGCTGGAACGCGCACCAGGTGGCGTCGGGGTTGAGGATCAGCCGGTCGGCCGGCAACTGGTAGGCATCCGTGCGATCGGCCAGGTTGGTCGGTCCGTACACGTGGCCGGCCGCCGGCGTGAACCGCAGCCGCAACTCGGGGAACTCGTCGGTCGGGCGCGTGAGCTGGACCGATCCGAAGGGAACGTGGGCTCCCGGCGGCACAAGCGGACTTGCGCCGGCGGGCGACGTGGCGCCGAGCGGCTGGGGATCGGTGACGTCGCCGGTCACAGTGACGGATGCCTCGACGCGGTCGCCGGGGTCGAGGGTGTACTGGAACGGCTTGAGGTTCGCCACGTCGACGGTCCACGTCACGTCCGCCGGCGCAAGGCCGCACCGGGCCAGCACTTCGGGAGTGATGGGGCCGCTCCGGATCGCACCCCCCTCCTCCCACTCCCCGTGCAGCTCGAAGAACGGGCAGACCGGGCGGAAGCCGGCCTCGTCCTTGAACACGACCTCGTCGGGGATCGTGGCCGTGACCGTGCCGTCCGCCGCCACGTGGAGGGTCTCGGCGGGGACGGCGGTCGTCTTGCCCGTCCCCCGGGGCGACAGGTCGTTGGGGCCCCACGCGTAGTTGTCGCAGGGCTCGCTCGACGGGCCCACCCGGGCGAAGGCCAGGGGGGGGTAGAGGAGTAACCGCCGGATCACGCCTGCCATGCGCCGCCCTCCTGGACCTGGCCGATGTACCGTCCTGCGCCCAGCCACCGTGGATCGTAGCGGCGTAGACTTCCGGTGGCGAAGGAGGGCGGATCATGCGTCAGCGCGTCGTTCTGCTGGTCGTGTTCGGGATGGTCGCCGTGGTCGGCGCCAGCGGCCCGGTGGGGGCGAAGGAAGACGACGGGCCACCGACCGTCCTGCCCTCGATCCAGCTCACCACGGACAACAACCCGGTGCGGATCCACAACCAGCCCCAGGTGCTGGTCGACCCGACCGACGAGAAGCACATCGTCGTGATCGAGACCGACGCCAGCGTGGGGGAGTGCTGGGTGCACGTGAGCCTCGACGGGGGGCGCACGTGGACCGTCCGCGACAGCCACCCGCGCCCGCCGCAGTTCGAGTCGTGCTTCCGCCCGTCGTACGGCCCGTACCTCGACGCCAAGTTCGGCGCCGACGGGGTGTTGTACGTGAGCTCGGCCGGGTCACACCTGGGGCCGCCGTTCGCGCCCTACGTCGCCCGCAGCGACGACTTGGGCGACACGTGGCAGTTCGCCACGCTCGCCGCACCCGAGGAGAAGGAGTGGAAGAAGTACGACGGCACGACGGTGCGGGCGCTCGAGAACTACCAGGCGACGCGCATGGCCGTGAGCCCGGCGAACCCCGATGTCGTGGTGGCCGGCTTCGCCTACTTCGGCCGCGGCAACTCCTACAACGACGCGCCGCCCCGCGGGTCGATCTTCATCTCGACCGACGGCGGGCGGACGTTCGGCCCCCGTATCGACCCGTGGGCGCAGGGGTTCCCCGCCGACAAGGGCGGGATCGACTATCCCACGACGGTGATCAACCAGCAGGGGACGATCTTCGTGTTCAGCAAGGAGCGGCCGCCCGCCTCGACGGCGCAGCCGCCGCCCGGGCACCGCATGCACCTGGCCACGTCGTCCGACGGCGGCAAGACGTGGACGACGAGCATGATCGACGAGACCCCGTGCGCGTTCTGCATCACGCCGCCGAATGCCACCATTGATCTCGACACGGGTGCCCTCTACGTCGTCTTCGAGCGCACCGAAGTGGCGGAGGGGACCGACCGCAACATCTTCTTCATCCGCTCCGCCGACGGCGGCAAGACGTGGAGCGAGCGGGTCAAGCTCAACGACGACCCGGTGCAGGGCCGCCAGTTCGGCGCCAACCAGTACCACCCGGGTGTGAGCGTGGCCCCCAACGGGCGCATCACCGTGGCGTGGCACGACTTCCGCAACGACATCCTGTTCAACTCCGAGACCAAGGGCGTGCGGTTCTCGAGCCCGGACGAGACGTACTGGGACGTGTACGCCACGTCCTCGAACGACGGTGGCCGTACCTGGGCGCCGAACGTGCGCGTGAGCGACCGCTCCATGAACCGCAAGGCGGGCTTCACGACCAACGACCAGGTGCTGTTCGGCCCGATGGGCGTCGCCGCCACCAACCGCGCCGTGTTCGTGGCGTGGGCGGACTCCCGCGCCGGCACCCCCGAGAAGCCGGTCGAGGACACCTACTTCACGGCGATCGAGTTCGCCCCGCCGGCGACGGGCGAAAGCACGGCCGCGTGGATCTGGCTGCTGACGGGGGCCGCCGGCGGGTTGACCATCGCCGGTCTGATCGTCATCGGGGCACTGGCCCGCACCCGCGCGAAGACCGAAGGCCGCGCGTTCCCACCGGTGGCGCCGTCGACACCGGCGCCACCGGTGGAGCAGTCGGCGTAGCAGGCGCGCGACGGGAGGCGGCCCGCATGGTCTTTTCCGACAATCCGTTCCACTGGCTCCGGGCCCAGCTGACCCGCGGCCTCCAGGTGGGCACGAGCGACGCCGTCGTGACGCGGGGCGGCGAGATCGAGGCGGTCGTGACGATCTCCAAGCTCGGAAAGCTGGGCGACGTGCACGCCGGGCTGGTCTGCACGGAGGCGTACTCCACACGCTCGATGGAGTCCGACGAGAACAACCTTGCCCAGATGTGGGCGACCGCCCACGAGTCGTGGGTGCCCGTCGACGGCACCGCCGGCGTGCACCGGGTGCGGCTGGTCGTGCCCCCCGACGCGCCGTACTCGTACAAGGGAGGCGTGCTCAGCTTCAAGTGGGAGGTCGTCGCCCGTGGGGTGCGGAAGCTGCTCGACGCCCGGGCGGCGCAGGAGATCACCGTCCTCCCGTGAGCGCCCGGTTCGACATCCGGCTCGACGGCGACGAGTTCAGCGGGGGCGACACCGTCAAGGGCGCCGTTGTCGTGGCGTGGGGCGCCAAGGCCCGATCGCTGCAGGTGCTCCTCGAGTTCCACGAGGGCACCAACGAATTCGAGACGGTGGTCGGCGCCGTGTCGAGCGGACCGCTCCACGAGGGAGATCTCGAGCCGGGCATGGCCTTCCCGTTCGCGCTCACGCTCCCCGGCGGCGCCTACCCGAACTTCCGGTCGGCCCACGGGCGCCTCTACTGGGATATCCACGTGCACTCCGACGAGCTCGGCATCGACAGCCACGAGCGCCGCCCGGTCTCGGTCGTACCGAAGCGGTAGAGGTACGGTCGGGCGGTGCGCTGCCCGTGGTGCTCCAGCCTCGACGACAAGGTCGTCGATTCGCGCCTCGCCGACGACGGCGCCGCCATCCGCCGGCGACGGGAGTGCCTGGCGTGTGCTCGCCGCTTCACGACCTTCGAGCGGCTCGAGGAATTGCCTCTCGTCGTGATCAAGCGCTCGGGCGCCCGGGAGCCGTTCTCCCGCACCAAGCTCGTGGCCGGCATGCGGGCGGCGGCGAAGAACCGGCCGGTCACCGTCGAGTTGCTCGAAGAGGTGGCCGCCGAGATCGAGGAGATCATGCGCCTCGAGGGCGGCGAGCTCAGCACCGCCGTGATCGGCCAGCAGGTGCTCTCCCGGTTGCGCCAGCTCGACGAGGTCACCTACCTGCGCTTCGCCAGTGTGTACAAGGGCTTCGAAGGGGCGGGCGACTTCCAGCGCGAGGCGGGCCTGTTCACGCCCGACGAGCCCAAGTCGGACGACGCCGCGGACTAAGTCCCAAGCCGTCCACAGCTTCAGCCCCGTAGCGATCCCCAGGTGAGGCTCCCTACGGTCGGCGTCGGTGCCGACGCCCGCGCGCAAACATTCGCGAAGTGGTCCTGACCTGCCCTCTTGGGATGGGCCTAGCGTTGACACGGATGAAATTACGCTGTTGTATGATACGGCTCATCTTGTGGTTCGCTTGACTCCCGCCCCAACGGGTTGTGGTGCAGGGGTCGTCCACCCGAAAGAATGCCTGAGGAGGCGTCGCCCATGGCCATGGCCCCGGAGCAGACTGGGATCGGGATCCACCGCCACTTCACGACCGAGGGGGTCGACCC
>JBOGIC010000140.1:0-4069 GCA_050744985.1 Acidimicrobiales bacterium | reverse complement strand
CGTCACCCTCACCCCCGCCGCCTGAACCCGCCATAGCTCGGGACTTCGTTTCGAGCGGGGCTCCGCCCCCGCACCCCGGTCTGGCGCGCCCACGCGCTCACGTAACACCAGTCATTTTCGGATCAGGAACGTCGATCTGGTCGCTTGGCGGACACAGAGGGCCTGATCGTCAGCCGCTGCATCCTGTGGGATGTAGCTTCACGATCCTCACGTTTTTGTTTGCTGGACTGGGACCGGGGCTCGGCGGCCGGGCGAGGACGGATGCCTGGCTGGCAGACTGATCATCCGGAGGAGCGAGCAGCCGATGGTTGTGAACGCCCAGCAGGCGGGATGGGACGCGCTAGCCGCGGGCGACTGGCACGGCGCCCGGGCGTGCTTCGAGGGGGCGTTGGCCACCGAGGAGACCGCTGAAACGCTTGAAGGCCTCGGCTGGGCCGCCTACTGCCTTGATGACGACCCGCTGACCTTCCACGCCCGCGAGCGCGCCTTCAACCTGTACCGCAAGCGGGGCGACGATGGGGCCGCTGCTCGGGTGGCGGCGTGGCTTGCGGCAGATTGGCTTGAGTTCCGAGGAAAGCCAGCCGTCGCGAATGGCTGGCTGCGACGCGCCCATCGTCTCATCGACGACGCCGAGCCCGGGCCCGGTCACGGCTGGCTGGCGGTGCACGAGGCCTCGATCATCGTCGACGACGACCCCGTCGGGGCTCGCCGGCTGGCCGCGCAGGCCGTGGAGATCGGCCGCCGGTTCGGTGTGCCCGAGCTGGAGATGGTCGGCCTGGGGCTCGAAGGAGTTGCCCTGGTCAGCGAGGGCGACCTGGCCGCAGGGATGGCACGCTTGGACGAGGCGGTCGCTGCCGCGCTCAGCGGTGAGGCGGAGCTGCTGGTCTGCGTGGCCTGGGCCTGCTGCTACCTGATCGCCGCGTGTGAGCAGGTACGCGACTACGACCGGGCCGGCGAGTGGTGCGAGCGGGTGGGCGAGTTTTGTGAACGGCACGGCATCGCGCTCCCGCTCAGCGTATGCAAAGCGAAGCACGCCGGTGTGCTCACCTGGCAGGGCCGGTGGGAGGAGGCCGAGGACGAACTGCGATCGGCGGCCGATGGTCTGGCGGCGTCCCGGCCGCCGCTGATCGGCGATGCGCTTGTGCGGCTGGCCGAGCTCCGCCGGCGCCAGGGGCGACACGACGAGGCGGAGGATCTCTTCAAGCAGTGCGAGGGAAATCCGCTGGCGCTGGTGGGCCGGGCCGCGCTCGCCCTTCACCGCGACTGCCCCAGTGAGGCGGTGGAGCTCGCCGAGCGGTTCCTCCGCGGCTTGCCCGACAAGACCCGCACCGAGCGGGCCGCCGGCCTCGAGATCTCGGTGCGCGCCTATGCGTCGCTGGCCGACTTCGACCGTGCCCGGGTGGCCCTCGAAGAGCTCGACGAGATCGCGTCACGTGCTCGGACGCGGCCGCTGCGCGCCGCGGTGCTCGCCGCCGGTGCCGCCGTGGCCGCGGCGGCCGGCAACCACGACGCCGCCCGATGCTCGCTGGAGGATGCCATCGATCTGCTGGCCGCGTGCGGAGCGCCGTTCGAGACTGCCCATGCGCGCCTGGATCTCGCGGCGTCGCTCACGGCGCTGGGTCGCCACGAGCCCGCCCGCCGCGAGATCGAGGCCGCCCGTGTCGCCCTGCACGCGCTGGGCGCCGCCAGCGCTCTCGCCCGGACCGACGCGATGCTGGAGAAGCTCGGTCAGACCCCGTCGATACCGCACATGGGGGCGACGGAGGGACCGCTCGCCCAGCTCAGCCGCCGCGAGGTCGAGGTGCTGGCGCTGGTGGCCCAGGGCCTGACCAACAATGACATCGCCGAGCGCTTGGTGCTCAGCGAGCACACCGTTCACCGGCACGTGACCAACCTGCTCCGCAAGCTCCGCTTGCCGTCGCGCACCGCTGCCGCCTCCTTCGCCACCCGCCACGGAGTGTCATAGCCAGATCTGGCCACTCTCACGTCGCCCCTGAATTGGCCCACGTTGGCGAAGTCGCGGCGCGGCAGTCGGGCTTACCGTCGGCGATATGGCACCGCCGACGAGCAACGGGCTGTCTGAAGCAGCGCCGCCTGGGCAGGGTCGAGGGCTCGACCGGTTGGTGCACCTCGCCGGCCTCGCGGCCGAGACCCGAAGGAGAACGAGCATGACCCAGACCGAGCGCGCCCCGACACCTGGCGACACAGATGCACTCGTAGAGCGGCTGTTCGGAGTCGTGATCGGCACCCTCGAGGTGGCGTCGGTCCACCTCGGCGGTCGCCTGGGCTTGTACCGCGCCCTGGCCGACCGGGGAGACGCGACGCCGGCTGAGCTCGCCGCTCGCACCGGCACCGCGGAGCGCTACGTGCGCGAGTGGCTGGAACAGCAGGCCGTCGCCGGGTTCCTTACCGTCGATGACGCCGACGCCCACGCCGACACTCGTCGCTACAGCCTGCCCGCCGAGTACCGGGCGGTGTTCGTGGACAGCGACGACCTCAACTACCTCACGCCACTCGCCGCCATCGCCGTCGATGTCGTCTTGCCGATGGAGCAGCTGCTCGACGCCTATCGCACCGGCGCCGGTTTGCCCTTCGAGGCTTACGGGCCCGACCTCGTCGACGCCATCGGGGCGATCAATCGGCCCCAGTTCGTCAACTTGATCGGCGAGTGGCTGGGGTCCATCCCCGAGGTCGACGCCCGCCTCCGCGCCACGCCGGCCGCCCGCGTCGGCGACGTGGCGGCCGGAACCGCCCAGTCGAGCCTCGCCGTCGCCCGCGCCTACCCGCAGGTGACGGTCGACGCCATCGATGTCGACGCCACCTCGATCGAACGGGCACGAGCCCACATCACCGCCAGCGGCCTGGCCGACCGGGTGCGACCAGTCCTGCACGACGCCAGCGCCGGCACCCTCGACGGCCCGTACGACCTGGTCACCATCTTCGAGGCGCTCCACGACATGAACCACCCGGTCGATGCGCTCCGCGCCGCGCGGTCCAGCCTGGCCGAGGGCGGCAGTGTCGTGATCGCCGACGAGCGGGTGGGCGAACGCTTCGCGCCAAACGGCGACGAGATCGAGCGTCTGAACTACGGATTCTCGATCCTGCACTGCCTGGCCGTCGGTCTCCTCGACGACGACTCCGCCGGCACGGGAACGGTCATCCGTCCCGACACCGTGCGGGCGTACGCGGCCGCGGCCGGCTTCACCCGTGTCGATGTGCTGCCGATCGAACACGACTTCTGGCGCTTCTACCGGCTCGTTCCGTGAGGTCAAGGCGGCCGTACGGCCACAGTGGTGCGGTGGAGGTGACCGCCGATGACCTCCTGGGCGCTGCTGCGGCTGCTCGCCGTGCCCTCGAGCCCGTCGCCTGTGGGGACTGGACGATCCCGGCGGGCGACCTCGCCTGGGAGGTGCGGACCACCCTGACCCATGCCGCCGACGCCGTCGGCTGGTACGCGGCCCACCTCGCGGTCCACCGCAGGCCCGGCTCCGCTTCGACTTCCGGGTCCACGACCACGCCTCCAACACGGAGTTGCTCGACCTCCTGGACGCAGCCGCGACCACACTGGCCCACGTGGCGAGAGCCGCCCGGCCAGAAGCTCGCGGCTACCACCCTGCCGGCATGGCCGACGCGTCGGGGTTCCTGGCCATGGGGTGCGACGAGATGCTCGTCCACTGCTGGGGGGACGCCGCACGCGGCTTCGGAGTCGAGTTCGCTCCCGCCGCGGACCTCGCCGAGCGCGTGCTCCGCAGGCTCTTCCCCTGCACACCAAGCGGCGAGTCCTCGTGGCTGACCCTGCTGTGGGCGAACGGACGGGTCGATCTTCCCCCTCATTACGAGCGACCCGGGTCGGACTGGGAGTGGCACTGCGCGCGTGGTCCTGCCGCACCCCACAGCGGGCAACGGCCGTCGACAAGGCGACGCCGTCCTCCAGCCCGCCACGGAGGTCGGGTGAGGGAGTTCCGAGAGGGGGAGCTCGACCAGCTCCGCCACGTCGCCGGCCGCCTCGCCGGGGACTTCCCCGGCGTGTTCTCGGTCGAGACCATCGAGCGCTTCGTGAGCGAGTCCT
>JBOGIC010000139.1:0-1718 GCA_050744985.1 Acidimicrobiales bacterium | reverse complement strand
CGTCCACGACAGCATCCGCCGGATCGAGAGCCGGTACATGCGGGCCTGGCGATCGAGGCGGTTGCGCCGGTCCTCGTCCCGGAGCGCGGCGGCCGCGGCGCCACCGGCCAGGGCCGCAGCCGCGAGGCCGAACGGGACGGCACGGCGCAACCACCGCTTCATCGGCACGGAGAAAGCCTCTTAGAGCCCGGGGGTGCGCGCCTGGCGCTCCGCCTCGGCCTGGTCCGCCAGGCACAACCGGGTCGCGGGCATGGCCTCGAGTCGTTCCTCGCCGATGGGGCGCCCGCACGCCTCGCACGTGCCGTACGTGCCGTCACCGATGCGCTCGAGGGCGTGGTCGATCTCGGCCAGCTCGGCCTCGACCTCCTCGAGGATCGACATGTCCTTCTCCCGCTCGAAGGTCTCCGTGCCGACGTCCGCTTCGTGCTGGTCCATCCCGGACAGCTCGGCCACGCTCTCGCGCTCGCTCTCGTCGGTCAGGTGCTCGTCGGTGAAGGTGTCGCGCACCTGCTCGAGGCGCGTGCGCTCCTCGGACAGTCGCTCGCGGGCGTGGTCGGCGTCCATTGCCAGCGAGCCTACCGGCGGTTGCCGGTAATCAGGCCGCCGGCGAATCCTCGTCGGCCTGGTGCTGTTCCGTGTCCGACGTCAGGAACGAGAACTTGCCGTCGGGCTCCAGCACCCCGATACGCACGCCGCTCAAGTCGTCGATGCCGGCCTTGCGCGCCTCCTCCTTGACCTCGTCGAGGGTGACGCGCTCGAGCGCGAGCACCTCGTCGACGGGCTCGCCGTTGTGCACGACCACCACTGGGAAGCCTTCGAAGACCGTCCGCGTGGCCTTGAACCGCCACGACAGGTACGCGAAGACGACGACCCAGAACGCCAACGTGCTGAGCACGATGATCGCCCCCGTGAGCGAGGTGTCCTCCAGGGTGACGCCCTGCTGGATGAGGTCGCCCATGATCACGAGGAGGATCAGCTCGAACGCCGTGAGCTGGCTCAGCTCGCGCTTGCCGACGCCCCGCGCGATCAGCCAGAGGAAGAAGTAGATCAGGGTGGCCCGCACGACGAGGCCCATCAGAACCAGACCCGCGTCTTGAACACCACGGTGAGCACGTCGCGTCCGTTCTCGACGATCGACACCGAGCCCTCGGCCTCCTTCAGCGGGACACCGGGCTGGATGCGGGCGTCGTAGGACACCGCCATCTCGTCACCCGTGTCGGGCGGCTGGAAGAACGCCACCTCCCGGTCGGCGGTGCTCGTCGAGCTGAGGGGCTCAGGGTCGACGCCGTTCACGTCGAGGCTGTCGAAGTAGTCGGAGCGGAACGACAACACGACCGGTGCATCGAACCCGCCCGGATGATGGACCGTGACCGTGAGGGTGGCCGCGAGCCCGCCACGGCTGACGCGCGGGTACTCGACTTCGAGCTCGTAGCCTCCGCCGGTGCCGGTGACGACCCCCTCCGTCACGCCGAAGACGCCGAGCAGCGCGGCGACGACGATGGCCGAGACGAGGACGAAGAAGCCCCGCCGGAGGTTGCGGGCCAGCCGCACCCGCCCGCGCGGTATGTCGGGCGGCGCCGTGGGACGCGACTCAGCCACCGAGCCCGACCGTAACGGGCTCGGTGGCTGAGGAGGTGGATCAGCTACGCAGGTTGAACTGTCTTCTCGATCGGGGCCCGGTCGAGGTTGCCCCACTCGGTCCACGACCCGTCGTAGTT
>JBOGIC010000138.1:0-1831 GCA_050744985.1 Acidimicrobiales bacterium | reverse complement strand
CCCTGGGTCTTGGCCTCGCCCTCTGGGATCTCGGCCAGCGCCGCCGCGTAGGTGGCGTCCAGCGACGCCTGCTGGGCGGGGAAGTACCTGGCGAGCACGCCATAGGCCGCGGCCGCCACGGCCGCGTCGACGGAGGCGCCCGACGGTGCCGACAACGACGACCGGTAGAGCGTGTGGGTCTTCTCGATGGCCATCGTGGCGTTGTAGACGGCGGCCTGCACGATGGCGACATAGAGGGCCGCGGCCGACGGCGACCGGGTGGCCGTGTCGGCCAGGATGGCGTCGCTGGCAATGCCGTTCCAGCGAGCGACTGCGTTGTCCGGGGCCGATGCAACGGCGCGGGCGGGTGTGCTCAGGGCCGCGCCGGCGAGCAGCGTCGAAGCCACGACGAATCCAGCAATTGTCCTTCTCATGACGTTTCCTTCCGTTCGGGTTCTTCCAACAGATGGTCAGGTGAAGTGCTCTTTCGGGTCGCGTTTGGGCCCGGGCTCAGCAGTTGACGGCGATCCACGCCTCGTTCCGGGCGTACTCCCACTGCCACATGCGGAAGTTGCTCCACGTCGTGGACGCCAGCGCTTCGCCCTGCACGTAATCGCCCCACTCCGCGGCCGCCAGGCACTCGGTCGTCCGTGCGTGAGCCGCCGGCGCGGTGGCGGCGACGGTTCCGACACCGATCGTGCCGGCCAGGAGGACGGCGCCGATGAGCCGCTTGAAGTTGCGCATGGTGTTTCCTTTCGTGTGATGGCCCCCGTCGAGGGGCGTTTGCGTCGGGTGCCATCGTCCGCGGTGGGGCGCGCCAGGTCTTGGAGACGGCGTCAAGATCTGCTGAAGAACGGGCGCGGAGCTGGGTCGCCGGGCGGTGATGTGGTGCCGGATCCGGGCCGCGTCGACGAGAGCCGACGCTGTATGATCATGCTGTATGGGCGCGACCCGCACACAGGTCTACCTCACCGACGATCAGCGTCGGATGATCGACGAGATCGCCCAAGCGGAAGGAGTGACGCTCGCGGAAGTGGTCCGGCGAGCCCTCGACGCCTATCTACAGGCAGAGCGCGACGTCACCGCCGCCCTCGCATCCACCTTCGGGGCGGATCCCGACGCGGCCATGCCGAGCCGCGACGAGTGGGACCGTGGCTGACGTCCTCGTCGATACCGACATCTTCATCGACCATCTTCGGGGTGCCGTCGAGCTCAAAGCGGGGCGACACAGGCTGCACTATTCGGTCATCACCCGTGCGGAGCTCTTCGCAGGAGCTACGGGCTCTGCACTGGCTGCGCAAGTGCTCGCGCCCTTCAGGGAGATACCCGTCGACCGGCCGATCGCCGAACGCGCCGGACGGATCCACCGGGAGTCCGGCCTGCGGATGCCCGACGCGCTCATCGCGGCAACCGCGTTGGAGCGACGGCTCGGTCTGTCGACGCGGAACCCGAAGCACTTCGAGAAGGTTCGCGGTCTTCGGATTCGAGCGCTCCGCTGAATCAACGCTGACGGCTCGTCGCCCCGGACCCGAGCCTGAGACCGCAGGGCCGATGGGTGGGCGGTCGGGCGGGTTCGGGCGGGTGCGGGTGGGCGCTGAGGGACTCGAACCCCCGACCGCCTCCTTGTAAGGGAGGTGCTCTACCAAGCTGAGCTAAGCGCCCGCTCGGACCAGGAGGTTACCGGCGAGGACACCTAGTCTGCGCGTGGGATGAGGCTCGCGGCAGCGCCGGATCGGAAGTCGGATCGCTTCGGCATCGCGCTGGTGCTGATCACGGCGACGATCGTGTCGATCCCGATCGGAGACGTCGGTGGGTGGGGACGGGTGCTGACGGTCGGGCTCGCCGGGGGCAC
>JBOGIC010000137.1:0-2884 GCA_050744985.1 Acidimicrobiales bacterium | reverse complement strand
GTAGTCACTGGTGCTGATGCCGACGAACACGCCCGTGTTGCTCCCCGGCAGGCGGTCCGCCGCCACGCCGGCACGCTCGAGCGCCTCCCAGCTCACCTCCAGCAGCAGGCGCTGCTGGGGGTCCATGTAGGTGGCCTCCCGCGGCGAGATCCCGAAGAACAGGGCGTCGAAGCCGTCCACCCCGTCCACGAACCCGCCCCAGCGGGTCACCATCTTGCCGGGCGCGTCCGGGTCGGGGTCGTAGTAGGCATCGACGTCCCAGCGGTCGCCGGGGACCTCCACGATGGCGTCGCGTCCCTCCCGCAGCAGGTCCCAGTAGCCCTCGACGGTGTCGGCCCCGCCGGGAAAGCGACAGGCCATGCCGACGATGGCGATGGGCTCGGTGCGCGCCTGCTCGATAGCGGCGAGCTTCGACCGGGCCTCCTCGACCGCGAACGCCGCACGCTGCAGCGGGGACAAGCGGCTGAGCCGGTCGGCAAGGTCGCTCATGGGTTGGGAGCGCGACCAGGCAGGAAGCTCTCGAGCGAACGGTCCAGGAGCGCCGCGGCTTCGGCATCGGTGAGACCCTCGATGTCGGCCAACAGGTGCTTCCGCTCGTCGTCGGCTGATGGCGGCGGGCCGTCGGTAGGCATCAGCGCGTCGAGGACGAATCGGGCCAACGCGTCGATGGTGGGGTAATCGAACAGCGCAGTGGCGGGCACATCGATCCCCGTCGTCCGAGCCACGACGTTGCTCAGCTCGACCGCCATCAACGAGTCCAAACCGAGGTCGACGAGCGGGCGGTTCCGGCTCGGCCGTTCCTCCGGCCCGAGATCGAGGACGCGCGCCACGTGCTCGGTGATCTTGGCGACGAGCAATCCGGGCCGCCGGTCTGGGCGGGTGACGCGCAGCTCCTGGACGAGCTCGCGCCGAAGCCGCGCCGACTCGACCGCAACCGAGCGTCCCGTGCCGCCCAGGCACTCGGCCAGCAGGGGCGGGGCCGGGCGCCCGAGAAGCTGTTCACCCACCGCGCGCCAGTCGATCGGGACGACGATGAGCTGAGGCGCCGGCTGCTCGATCGTTCGGCCGAACACCGCCAGCCCGTCGGCCGGGGCGATCCGGCCGATTCCCATTCGCGCGCCGGGACCCTGCCCGTTCGGCGCGGCGCCGGACGCCATGCCGACGTCCCACGGGCCCCAGTTGACGCTTGTACCGGTGAGGCCCAAGGCGTGCCGATGGTGAGCTAGGGAGTCCAGGAACGCGTTCGCCGCGGCGTAGTTGCCCTGGCCCGGGGAGCCCAGCACCGAGGCGGCGGACGAGAACAACACGAAGAAGTCGAGGGGCACGTCCAACGTCGCGGCGTGGAGATTCCACGCCCCGGCGAGCTTCGGCGCCATGACGTTCACCAGACGTTCCCATGTCAGGTTCGACAGCACGCCGTCGTCGAGCACTCCGGCGGCGTGGACGATCCCTCGCAGGGGCGGCACCGACGCACGGATTCGCCCCATCAGACCGGCCACCTCCTCCGGTCGCGACACATCGCATCGCAACGTCATGACCGTCGCATCCGATGACGGTTGCAGCAGACGCGCGACGAGCACCGCGTCCGGGTTGCGGCTGGCGAGGACGAGGTGGCGAGCGCCGTGGTCCAGGAGCCAGCGGCCCACGAGCACGCCCAGCCCTCCGGCACCTCCGATGACGAGGTAGGCGGCGTCGGAACGGATGATCGGCGTGTCGTCGACCCGAGGCGGTGCCGGCGCGTCCGGCGTTATGACGACCTTGCCGATGTGCTTGGCCTGGGCCATGTAGCGGAACGCGGAGGAGGCCTCCCGCATGGGGAAGGGCGTCGTCGGCAGCGGCTCGAGCTCGGCGCGGTTGACCGCGTCGATGGCGCTCTGCAGCAACGACTGCGCCAGGTCCGGCTGCCGTTCGCAGATCTCGGCCAAGTCGAACCTGAGATACGAGATGTCCCGCTGGGTAACCAGCCGCCGGTCATCCTCCGACAGCTCGGTCTTGCCTAGTTCGACGAAGCGCCCGCCTGGCCGCAGGGTTGCCAATCCTTTCGACAGCGCCTCACCAGCCAGCGAGTTCAGGACTATGTCGACGCCGTGCCCGCCGGTGAAGGCTCGCACCTGGTCGGCGAAGTCGAGCGACCGCGAGTCCATGACATGGCTGACACCGAGCGACTCGACGAATCGCCGCTTGTCGACATTCCCCGCCGTGGCGTACACCTCGGCACCTGCCCGTCGGGCGACCTGCACGGCGGCCATCCCGACGCCTCCCGCGGCGGCGTGGATGAGCACGGTTTCACCGGCTGAGACGCGCGCCAGCCACTCCAGGCCGTAGATCGCAGTCACGAAGGCCACGGGGAGGGTGACGGCCTGGTTCCAGCCCAGCGACTGGGGCTTGCGCGCCGTCAGGCGGGCGTCGACGGTCGCATGGCTGGCAAACGACCCGGGCGCGATGGCGACGACGTCGTCACCCTCCGCCACGTGACCGACTCCCTCGCCGACGGCCACCACCCGTCCGGCACACTCCCCGCCGAGGAGTCCGGCGTCTCCCGGGTAGACGCCAAGCGTGTTGAGGACGTCGCGGAAGTTGAGCCCTGCCGCCGTGACCTCGATCTCCACCTCACAATGGCCTGGGGACCGGCGTCGCATCGGGTGGAGGCTGAGATCGTCGAGTGTCCCCCGCGCGTCGATCTCGAGGCGGACGGGTTGACCTGCGCCGCTCGGCGGCTCGTCCGCCTCGACCGCCGGAGCAGGGGACGGCACCAACCGCGGCACCAGGCGCTCGCCGGCGCGGAATGCAACCTGGTCCTCGTCGTGGCCGGCGATGATTTCGGCGGCCAGCTCCCGGCCGGCGTCGCTCATGCCGTCGGGGTCGAGGTCGATCAGACCGCCCC
>JBOGIC010000136.1:0-3968 GCA_050744985.1 Acidimicrobiales bacterium | reverse complement strand
GGCGCGCCCAGGTGGCGGTGTACGCGGCGCGGCCCACCACCGCCGGCGACGAGGCCGACCTGGCCCGGCTCGGGGCCGACCGCATCCGCTCCCTCCGCCGGCCGGGAGGCTTGGAGCTTCCCGACGTGGGGCTGATCGAGGCGTACATCCCTCGCGGCCAGCTCGCCGCCGCCGCCAAGCTGCCGTGGGTGACGGCCGTCCGACCCGCCGGCGTGGGACATGCCAAGGCGGTCACCAGCCAGGGCGTCGCCCTGCACAACGCCGCCGCCCTCCATGCCGCCGGCATCACCGGCCAGGGCGTGAAGGTGGGCGTCATCTCCGAGGGGGCGCAGAGCCTGCTGCTGGCGCAGCTGTTCGGCGAGCTGCCGCCCGTCACCGTCGTCGACCAGGCCACGTACGGGCTGGGCGTGGGTGACGAGGGCACGGCGATGCTCGAGATCGTCCACGACATGGCGCCGGGCGCCGGGCTCTTCTTCCACGCCGCCGGACTCGAGCCCGACAACTTCGTCACGACCGTCACGTTCGTCAACGCCATGATCGCCCTGGCCGAGGTGGGCGCCAACATCATCGTCCACGACCTCGGCTTCCTCGATGAGCCGCTGTTCCAGGAGGGCATCGTCGCCGCCGTCAGCGACGCCCTGTCGGAAGCCGGCGTCTCGGTCCACGCCGCCGCTGGCAACGAGGCCACCACCCACGCCGCCCGGCAGCCCGCGGTGGGCTCGGGGAACGGTCCCGACGGTGACGACGGCCCCTTCGTCGCGTGCGAGGGCGTCGACAACGCCGTCCCGGTCGCCCCGGGCGGTGACACGACCTTCGACATCACGCTGCTGCCGAACCAGTTCGCGGCGTTCGTGCTGCAGTGGAGCGAGCCCCGCGCCGTCTTCCCCACCGAAGGATGGGGCGGGTTCACCGACCTCGACCTCTACCTCATGGACGAGGGCCTCACCGAGTGCCTCGCCGTCTCGGACGACGTCCAGTTCGACGGCCTGGGCGACAGCTTCGAGGGATTCTTCGGCATGTCGCCGTTCCCCGTGCCGACCCGGGCCAAGCTGGTCGTGAACCTGTTCGACACCTCGACGGCGGTGGCGCCGCCGGTGTTCGACCTGAAGTGGATCGGCGCCGCCGCCGTCGACACGCCGACCGCCCAGTCGAGCCTCGACGGGGTCGTGAACTTCACCTCCGGCCTCGCCGCCGCCGCCGGCGCCGTCAACCCCGCGACCGGCCAACTCGAGCCGTTCAGCTCCCACGGCCCGGTGGACCTGCGCCTGACCACCGCCTGCCCACCCGGCACCGTCAAGGGCTTCGAGGAGACGTGCGAGGCGGTAGCCGGCCCGCCGCCCGAGACGTTCCCGGGCCCGGCGTGGGTGGCGGCCGACCGCGTCACGACCAGCGGGATCGGCGGCTTCGGGGTGCCGTTCGTGGGCACATCCGCGTCCGCCCCGCACGCCGCAGGCTGCGACGCGCTCGTGCGCCAGGCGCTCGGGAACCCGGCGTCACCCGTCGGCCCGGTGCACAACCGCCTGGCCGGCTCGGCTCGCGACCTACCGCCCCCGGGCCCTGACGACGGGTCGGGCGCCGGGATCCTCGACTGCACGGCGGCGGTCGCGAGCGCGGCGCTCGCCCTCAGCGCCGGCCCCGGTGGTGTCGTCTCCCCCGGCACGACGGCGACGGCGAACCTCACCGTGACCAACAACGGGCCCGACAACGTGTCCGACGAGGTGTTCGTGTCCCTGCCGGGCGGGTTCACCTTCCAGTCGAGCCCGTCGGGCTGCACGCCGGGCAAGGACCCGGCCGGCCAGCCTGCGATCTTCTGCCCGCTCGGCGCCCTTTCGGTGAACCAGAGTCGCCAGTTCACGGTCGAGGCGCTCGTGGCCGAGGATCTGGCCCCCGGCACCTACACCGTCCGGGGCCGGCTCATCAGCCCGTTCGACACCAGCGCCGGAGACAACGAGGTCACGATCACGTTCACGGTAAGCGCGCCCCTGCCGGCGACCGGCGCCGCGCCGCTGATGGCGGCGGGCATCGGGCTGCTCGTCGTCGCCATTGCGCTGCGGCGCCTCGTAGCCTGGAGGTTGTGACCGCAGTACGGCCGTGGCTCGCTGTTCTGGTCGTAGGCGCCGTGCTGTCGACCGGCTGCGGTGGAGGCACCAGCGGGGAGCCGGCGACCCCGCCGAAGTCCTACACGAAGGACGCGCCGGTGCGGGCCGACGGGCGCGTAGAGCTGCAATTCCACGCCCGGGGGCCGACGGGTGCGCAGGAGGAGGCGGACCTGGCGGCGCTCGGCGCCGAGGTCGTAGCCCGGTTGCCGGCCGTCGAAGGCCTCGACCGCCCCGCCGGCGTCATCCTGGCGTGGGTGCCGCCCGACAAGGTCACCGACGCCGCCGCCCTGCCGTGGGTGGCGGCCGTGACCGCACCGGGCTTCGGGCAGCCGTAGCTGCCCTCAGTGCCCCCGGCGCCCTACGACTGGTTCTCACCGCCGAAGATGTCGGAGACCGAGGTGTCCTCGAACACGGCGTCGAGGGCGTCGGCGATCACCCGAGCGACGGAGAGCACCTCGATCTTGTCGATGCGGCGGTCGTCGGGCAGCGGCAGCGTGTCGGTGACCACCACCCGCGAGAGCATCGAGTTCTTGATGCGGTCGATGGCGGGGCCGGCGAACACGCCGTGGGTGGCCATGGCGTGCACCTCGGAGGCCCCGTGGGCGACGAGTTGCTCGGCGGCGGCGCAGATCGTGCCGGCCGTGCTGATCTGGTCGTCGACGACGACGCACACCCGCCCGTCGACCTCGCCGACGACGTCGAGGGCCTCGACCGAGCTCGACCCCACGCGGCGCTTGTGCACGATCGCAAGGTCGGCGTCCAGATGGCGGGCGAAGCGCTCGGTGAGCTTCACCCGGCCGGCGTCGGGCGACACGATCACCACGTCGTTGTCGAAGTTCGCCTGGATGTAGTCGGTCAGGATGGGCATGGCCGTCAGGTGGTCGACGGGCACGTCGAAGAACCCCTGGATCTGCCCCGAGTGCAGGTCGACGCTCACCACCCGGTCGACCCCCGCGGTGCTGAGCATGTCGGCGACGAGCTTGGCCGTGATCGGCTCCCGGCCCGACGACTTGCGGTCCTGGCGGGAGTAGCCGTAGTACGGGCACACGGCCGTGACGCGCTTGGCCGACGCCCGCTTGGCCGCGTCGATCATGATCAGGTGCTCCATGATCGACTTGTTCACCGGGTCGCTGTGGCTCTGGATGATGAAGACGTCCGACCCGCGGATCGACTCGTTGAACCGGCAGTGGATCTCGCCGTCGGCGAACTCCGACAGGTTCGCGTCACCCAGCCCGACGCCGAGGTGGCCGGCGATGTCGCGGGCCAACTCGAGGTGGGAGCGGCCGCTGAACAGCTTCAGCCGCTTCTGGGGAATCAGCTCCTTGGTGCCCGGCACGGCTACACGCCCTCGTCGTCGCTCGCTCCGGCAGTGTAGAACGATCCGGTGGTCGCGCCGGGCGGGATATGGCTGCCGGGCCGCAGCACGGCGTAGGGCCCGACCACGGCGTGGGGCCCGACCTCGGCGTCGTAGCCGACCGACATCTCGATGCTCGCTCCCTCGCCGATGGCACAGTCGACCAGCCGCACGTCGGGCCCCAGGTGCGCCCCCGCACCGACCACCGTGCGGCCCTGCAGCATCGTGCCCGGGAAGATCGTCACATCCGGGCCGAGCTGTACCGACGCGTCGACGTACGTGCGGTCGGGGTCGACCATGGCCACGCCGGCGTGCATCCAGCGACGGTTGATGCGGCGGCGCAGCTCGAACTCGGCCGACGCCAACTGCTCGCGGTCGTTGACCCCGAGGGCCTCGGTGGGGTCCTCGGCGCCGACGGCGGCCACGAAGTACCCGGCCTGGGCGAGCACGGCGATGACGTCGGTGAGGTAGTACTCGCCCTGGGCGTTCTCCGGGCTCAGGCGGCGCAGCGCCGG
>JBOGIC010000135.1:0-2012 GCA_050744985.1 Acidimicrobiales bacterium | reverse complement strand
CCACCAGATGTCGTTATCGTCGGTGATCGCGCAGTTGGTGAAGAAGCAGTTCTTGGTCAGCGTCAGCATGGCGTTGGGATTGGACTTGTCGCTCGTGCCCGGCGCCACGCCGAAGAAGCCGGCCTCGGGGTTGATGGCGTAGAGGCGGCCGTCCTCCCCGAGTTTCATCCAGCAGATGTCGTCGCCGACGGTCTCGACCTTCCAGCCGGGCAGGCTCGGGATCAGCATGGCCAGGTTGGTCTTGCCGCACGCCGACGGGAAGGCGGCGGCGAGGTAGCGGGTCTCGCCCTGCGGGGGTGTGATCTTGAGGATCAGCATGTGCTCGGCCAGCCAGCCCTCGTCGCGGGCCATGGCCGAGGCGATGCGCAGGGCGAAGCACTTCTTGCCGAGGAGGGCGTTGCCGCCGTAGCCCGAGCCGTACGACCAGATCATCCGCTCCTCGGGGAAGTGGACGATGTACTTGTTCTCGGCGTCGCAGGGCCAGGCCACGTCCTCCTGGCCGGGCTCGAGCGGGGCGCCGACCGAGTGCACGCACGGCACGAAGAAGCCGTCGCCCAGTGTGTCGAGCACCTTCTGGCCCATGCGGGTCATGATCCGCATGTTGGCGGCGACGTAGGGCGAGTCGGTGAGCTGCACGCCGATGTGGGCGATGGGCGAGCCGATCGGGCCCATGCTGAAGGGCACGACGTACATCGTGCGGCCCTTCATCGATCCCCGGTAGAGATCGGTCATGACGGCCTTCATCTCGTCGGGGTCGCGCCAGTTGTTGGTGGGGCCGGCGTCGATCTCCTGCTTGGAGCAGATGTAGGTGCGGTCCTCGACCCGGGCCACGTCGCCGGGGTCGGAGGTGGCCCAGTAGCTGCCCGGGCGCTTGGCGTCGTCCAGGGGCGTCAGGGTGCCGGCCTCGACCATCTCGGCGCAGAGCCGGTCGAATTCCTCCTGGCTCCCGTCACACCACTCGACGCGGTCGGGCTGGCACAACGCCGCCATCTCCTCGACCCACTCGAGCAGGCGTCGGTTCGTCGTCGGGCCCGCGGTGGTGACTGTCACAGGTGTCCTCGCTCTCGGGGTTTGGCTCTACGCGTCGGATGCGGCTGGGAACCCCGGTGTTCCCATGTCGACCTCCGAGCCGAGGCGGAGCCGGGTGGCCCGCCGCTCGGCGTCGAGGTCGAAGATCACGCGCTGGCCTTGGCGGAGCATGCGGAACACCGAGCCGGCGAGCGCTCCGGGCGCAATGGGATATTCGGAACGGTCGGTGTCTCTGACGACCGCACCCTCCCCCGTGCCCGGGTCGTAGGACTTGACGACGCCCTGCATGTGCCTCCGGTAACCGTGCGTAACCTCGTGTTCCTCGACTCTACCGGAGGGTGGATGATCCGCGAATCCGCGCTGATCGGGCGGCTCAGGTCCAGACTGCCCGCCATCGGTGACGACGCCGCGGTGGTCGCGCCCCCGGCGGGCCGGCTCGTGCTGTGCGCGGACGCGTCGGTGGCCGGTCTCCACGCCGACCTGGGCCTGGTCGGGATGGACGATTTCGGATGGAAGGCCCTGGTCACGGCGCTGAGCGACATCGCCGCCATGGGGGCGGTCCCGGCGTACGCGCTGGTGACGGTGTCGGGGAAGTTCGGGGCTTCGGACTTCGACCTCCTGTTCGACGGGCTACTGGCGGCGGCGGTCACGTACGGGTGCCCGGTGGTCGGCGGCGACCTGACCGGGGGCGGCGACTTGGTCGTGTCGGTGGCGGTGGTCGGCGGGCTCGAAGGCGAGCCCGTGCGGCGCTCGGGCGCTCGCGCCGGGGACACCCTGTTCGTCACCGGCCCGCTCGGGGCGGCGGCGGGCGGCCTCATGGCGCTGCGCAAGGGCAAGGTGGGCGAGGACATCGACCTGGCGCTGGCGCACCGCCGGCCCCGGCCCCGGCTGGCAGAGGGGCAGGCCGCCCGGCGGGCGGGGGCGACGGCGATGATCGACATCTCCGACGGGCTGGCGTCGGAGGTGGGCCATCTGGCGCGCGA
>JBOGIC010000134.1:0-8870 GCA_050744985.1 Acidimicrobiales bacterium | reverse complement strand
GCGTCGAGGACGGCCGGGATGACCACGTCGTTTAGCAGGTTCCCAGGTGCCGGGTCGAGCCCGCTGGTCGCGATGACCATTCCCGACGGGGGTTCGGCGTTGAGCGCCGCCACCAGGGCGTAGGAGTACGGGTTGGCCTGATCCCAGAGCAGCGACAACAGCGTCTGTGTTGCTGCTCCTGACGTCACGTTCCACGTTACCTCGGACGCCGTCGAAACCGGGTCCGGGCGAGCCGCGGGAGGGTGGCCGGGCGACAAGCTACGCCGGTGCCGGGACGAACTCGAGGACATGCAACCCGTAGCCGGTGCCGACGACGACGCGTTGCCCCCTGGCCCACCGGCAGGTAAACGCTGACGCATCCAACCGCAGCTCGGCGAGCCGCCGATTTCGGGTCAGGTCCCATATCCGCACCGCCCCGTCGCCGCCACACGAGACGATCCGAGTCCCCGTCGAGTCAAATTCAACGCCATTCACCCAGCTACCCGAGTGCTCGACGGTAGCGATTTCGTTCGCTGATTCAACGTCCCAGATCCGCACGGAGCCCCCGTAGTCCCCCGAGGCGATCATCCTCCCGGACGGGTCGAACGCCACCGATTGGACCCAGGAGCGGCAGCGCCATGAGACGATCTGGTCCCAAGATTCTGTGTCCCAGACGCGGACGGTCGTGTCCGCGCTCCCGGTAACGAGCATCGTCCCCGAGGCGTCGAACCTCGCCGCATTGACCTGCTCGGCGTGCCCATGAAGCACTCTGACGATCTCATGGGAGTCAGCGGTCCATATCCGTATCGTACCGTCGCTGCAGGCCGACGCGAGGTACCGTCCGGACTTGTCAAAGTCGATCGCCTTCATCGTCCATTCGTCACCGAACCGGGCGAGGAACAGCCTCGACTCGAGGTCCCAGAGCCACACGCCACGTCCCGCCGCGGCCAGCTGCATCCCATCGGGATGGAAGGCGACGTCGTTCACCGGTGATCCCTGCGTTTCGAACTCGATGACCTGATTACCGGCCTCGCGGTCCCAGAGGCGAACCCGTCGATCGTCCCCGCCGGACGCCAACCGGGTCCCCGAGGGGTTCAACGCTACCGCGTTCACCCGTGAGCCACGAGGCTCGAGCGTTACAATCTGGCCCCCGGGGATCGCCGAGAAAAGGCGTACCCCGCCATCGGCTTGACCAGAGACGACGGTCGTTCCCGAGCTGTCGCAGGCAACTGTAGCGATCCACGTACCGAAGCTTCGGGAGATAGCGAGCAACTCCTTGGAGTTCGGCTCCCAGACCCGTACGAGACCGTCCGCCCCTCCTGTAACCAATCGACTGAAGTCGCGGTCGGTGCTCAGCGAGTTCACAGCATGGTCGTCGGCGTCGATTCGGGATAGCTCGACACATTCCTCGACGTCCCATATGCGGACAGTCGCGTCGCCTGCGGCCGAAACGATTCGCTTGTCCGCACCCGCGAAGGCGACCGCGTTGACGGGCCGGCTATGACCATAGAGCACCGCAAGTTCTTCGCCAGATTCGGCTTCCCAGATCTTCACGAGGGTGTCGAAGGCACCCGACACGATGCGCGTCCCGGAGCTATCGAAGGCAACAGCATTAACCCACTTCTCGTGAGCCGGAATGACCTTCAACTCCGCCCCGCCCTCAGCGTCCCAGATTCGTACTGTCCCGTCTGCGCCGCCGGAAACTACTCGCGTGCCAAGGGCGTCAAAGCTAACCGAGTTCACCGCACCGTTGTGTCCCCGTAACACCGCCCTTTCGGTTCCTGACTTGACATCGACTATTCGCACCGTCCCGTCGGCGCCGCCGGACACCACGCGCGCGCCCGAGGCATCGAAGCCGACGGAGTTCACTGCACCGTCATGGTGGTCAAGCGTGCGCTGTCTCTGTCCGGTGGTGGTCCATACGACGACCTGTCCGTCGGCTGCACCGGAGACGACCGTCTCGCCCGAGGCATCCATCGCGACAGCGTTCACTCCAAGTTTGTGGAAACCAAGGAGATCATCAGAGGCGGCCCCGCCCTGGGACCATTCAAGACGCAGGAGGGGGGGATGTAACATCGCCCGAAGCGTCGCGTCATGATCCCGGAGCGGCTCCGGTTCGCGCATCCAACCCTGGAGTGTCGCCGCGAGGTCCACCGCCCGATCGAAACCACTGAGGCGATATGCAGCGCGCCGAAAGACAGTCAGCAAGGCCACCACGACACGATCAGTGGGTGCGCATCGTTGCGCTTCCATGAGATCGGCTTGGACCGCCTCAGAGCCGAAGTGAAAGGCCTTTGTGACGAGGTAATGGACATCGGTGATCGAGCGCACGAGTTCTTCGTTGCGTTGACTCTGTGCCAAGTGGAAGGCCAAGTTGAGCCACATGTATTGGTGCACCCTGGGCAGCGAATACCAGGCGTCCGTTCCGGCGGGAAGCTCCTCTCGGTACGCCACCAGCAGGCGTTCGTTCATCTCCTCGATCTGCTCGCCCCAACGGGTCCGAAGATAGTCGTGAATCACGGCCTGAAGCCGGATGGTCGACCCATGACGATCAAAGCGTTGGATGAGGGATAAGTCCTCGAATCCCTCACAGAAGCGAACGACACTGCTCGCGGAAGACTTCCAGTAATGGGATAGCGCATCGAGGGGAATATCGGTATCACGGGGGAAGACGGCCAAGTCGATGTAACCCTCTGCCGCGGGGGCCCCATACCTGCGCTCGAGTTGCCACAGACCGACCTCCATCGTGCTCGAAACAGCCTGGCTTCTGTTTTCGGGATTGCGCACATCGAGACCCGCTTCGGTGGAGTCAAAGCCTCCGGGTCCTTGAACTCGAAGTTTCGCCGTCACCTCACCGATAGCGTCATCGAGCCGTGCGCCGCGGCGGAGCTCATCCCTTAGCACGGCATTGATGAGTTTCAGAAGAACAGGCCAGTGCCCACACAGCCGCATCAATTGGTGGAAGGCCGTGCGGTCGTCGGAGTTCAGACCATATTGCAGGAGGGCAAAGCTCTCGTCCTCGCTCATCTGGTCGACATCGACGTGTTCGGTGCGCGCCGGGAGCACGCTCGCCTGGCGGGTGGTGATGAGGCGAGTGCACTTCGGACCGCCTTCGAGGAATGGCTTGAGGTCGCTGCCCGACCATACGTCATCCAACACCATGAGAATGGGCCGCTCGGCCAGCAGCCTCCCCAACACCATTCCGGCATCATCTGGGTTCGAGAAGGTCTCGCGTTTGTGCGTCAGGAGGAAGCAGAGGTCGCTCACGCGACCAAGAAGGTCAGCGGTGAGGAGGTTGTCGCCGAGTTCGACCCACAGAGCGTCCGTGAAGCGCTCGCGAACCAAGGGCTGATGGCAGAGCCACTGCGCCAGGGTGGTTTTGCCGAAGCCGCCGGCTCCCTTGAGCGCCGTCGTCAACCCGACGGGGCCCGAGTTGGGAGACAGCATGTGGCGCAGGACGCGTTCGGCGAGCTCCGGGCGCGGAACGAACTCGTCCGGCGGTGGAGGCACCATGAAGAGTGAACGTTTGCCGAGCAGTGTCAGTTCTCTCAGGACGGCCCCTTCGAGCGCTTCCGGGGTGTCGAAGTCTCCGGCGTGATCCTTCTCGTTCGCGATTCGGGCGCGTAGGCGGTCTTGTTTGTCTCCGGACTCGCTATCGCGGCCGACGCGGAGAGGGAGGACCGCGTTCTCATCGAGAAAGAACATCAGGCGATGGATGCCGGCATCGCGCGCGGTCTGATACTCGTGTTCGGCGTGGGACACCTCGGGCTGGTCCGGCAGCCGCGCGCCGTAACGGAAACCGACGAGGCCGACGAAGATGTCACAACCTCGGACACGGTCGCTGCACTCCGTTGCGGTGACGTCCTCGAATTCGCTTTGCTCAACCATGTCCTGCGCGAGATACCAAGCCCGCAGGATTCCTTGGAGTGCGGCGGTCACGTAGCTTCGACCCGCCGGACACTGAAGGAGTTCGGTGGTATAGCTCAGAAACACCCGCCGGCTGGCACGCACTCGGATCATGATAGTGAACTGCCTCCGCCCGACCGCTCCCGCTCCCTACGCGGGCGTCACCGCATGAAGTGGCGGGCGTCGCGTTCGAAGATGTAGGTCCAGGCCCCGACGGCTGCGTCGGGCACAGGCGGCGGTCGGTCAAGCCAGATCAGACGCTCGGCTCGCGCAAGGAGGACGTCGGATGCACCGCCGAGACCCGAGACGAGCTCGGCGATCGCGGACTGGCCGTTGGCCCCCTGAAACCCGGCGACGAGGAACCACAGGATCGCCCAGTTCCGGCTGACTCTCCCGATACACTCCACGACCGCGACATCGCCGAAGTGGGTTGCAGCCGCGGTCACGTCCGCAGCGAGTGCTTCTGGAAAGCCGTCCGCGATCTGGTATCCAGCCCACACGACCACGTCACCGTCGGCCTGCCAATCGGCATCGACCCCCGTGCAGTAGAAGGTCCCAAGAGAACCTCCCGCGCCTTGCAGCGGTTCGGGGAACGCGCCGTCGCTTCTCGAGGTGTCGAACACGAACAGGTGCGTGTGGGTGTAGAGCTGACCGAGGATGCTGTTTTGTCGGGCGTGGGTGTAGCGGGCGCGAGATGGGTAGGCGATCAAGGCAGCCTCGTCGGGCAGATCGACGGTTGCCGGCGCGTCGGGCAGGAGGACGGGTATGTAGGCCGCCAGTCCGAGGTCGCGCAACATCAGCGGTGTTCCGGGGATGAAGACGTTGCGCACCTCGCGGCTGAAGTCCGGTTCGGCCAGCCCGACGCGCCGGTACCCGTGGAACGTGCGGATCGCACTGGCGTGGATCGGGATCCGTGGGATCACGCTGCCCCTCGGATCATTACGACAGGCGGGCTCATCTAGGCCCGGCATCACCGGTGTCGAGATGGCGTTCCCACGCGAGCTCAAGCTCGGCGCGCAAGTCGGCCAGAGCGGGCACGTCGCCGACGCCGGCCTCCGCCAGGTCGCCGGTATCGAGGGCAGCCAGGACCGGCTCGACGTGGCGATCGAGGGCCGCGGCGGTGGCCTGATCGCCGACCGTCGCCGCCCGCGCCGAAAGGAACGCGGCGTCGAGCGCCACGCGGACGCCGAGGACGCCGTGGTACGTCGGGCGGAGCTCGGTGGTCTGCACGGGGTCACCCCGCGTACACCGCCGCAACCCGACACGGCGAGCTGTCGTGCTCGTCGTGAAGATGCCGAAAGCCCCGTGGCGCGCCAGCTCGTAGGCCTGCCGACCGTTGAGACCGCCGGCCCAGAGGATACGCACGGGCGGGCGGCAGTCGCGGGCCGCGTGCTGCAACGTGTGTATGTCTTCCATCGTCAAGATGCCGAGCGTGTCGCTGGCGTCGAGGCGGATCAGCCGCCGCCCACGGTCGTCATCCCACGTGCGCCGACCCGACCCGACGGGCGCGGGTGTGCGGTCAGGCGAGTCGAAGAGCACGACGTTGAGGCCGGCCCCGGCAGCCGCCTGAATCCAGCGCACGGCGGCCGGGACGAGGTCTCGTTCCTCGACCACACCGTCGCTGGAGACGATCGGGCGGTCGACGTAGAACGCCGGTGTCGGGGTCCACGCCGGGAACCACGGTGGGACCTCGGACATCAGCTCGATCTGCTGGTCGAGCGTCAACGGGAAGAGTCCGAACTTACCGAGGTGCGCGCCCACGCCGCGTGCTGCTGACAGACCCGCCCATACCGTGCGGGCCGCCGTCGTGACATCGATGCGGTTCTTCGTGACGACTCGCACGCCGCGCTCGCTGGCCCGGCGGAGGATCGCATTGGCGGTACGCGGCGGGAAGTACGCGAGGAGACCAGAGAAGAACAGTTGGTCCTGCGCCTCGTAGCGTGCGTCGCCCTCGATCATCACCTCCCTAATTCCAGCCTCGGCGGCGACGTCGATGGCGAAAGACGGGGCACGCGACGACCGTCCGTCGGGTCGCTGGAGCAGGCCAACCGTGTGGCAACTCGGGTCGGCCAATGTTCCTGTCCCGGCTCCCTCACGGAGTGCGCCCAGCGTCGACACCTTCTCCCGCTTCGTGAACCCGTCGGTCGTCCGGAAGGTCACATACACGGTTGCGGGTACCGACGGCCGACCGGCTGCCGCCCGGAACGGTGCGAACGCGGCGGCCAGCTCCCTCATCGCCCGGGCGACAGGGTCCCCTGTGCCTCTTCTGACCGCTATGGCCGGCGCCGGCCGGTAAAAGCGCGGAAGCACGACAGTTCCGACGTTGGTCGTCATAGGCGCCCGGCCGGCCACTGCACGACGCACGGCGGCGTACTCGTCTAGCCCGACGAGGAGCTCTCCCGCGGGACTCATGCGCTCCGCGTCAAGGCAGCAGCCGATTGTCGAGATGGACAACTCGCCCCGCCGGCGGAGCACCACTGCCTTGGGTGAATCCAGGAAGGCCTGCGCGATCTCCGCGGCCGAGCCGCCGTCATCACTCACGCCGAACAGCGGACCGAGGCGGGCCGCGTCGTATTCGCGGATGGACCACGCCGGCGGGTCGGCGGCACCGCCGAGGGCCCGGAAGGCCACATCGGCCGCGTCGGCAACGCGCTCCACGACGGGGTCGCCGGGTGCGGTTCGTGATGCCACCGCTTCGTGCAGGCGGAGTACGGCTCGCCAAGCCTCCGTCCCGCCGTCTGATGCGTCGGCGAGTGTCTGCCGCTCCGATCTCGTGAGCGCCGTCACACGAGCGGCCGAGGTTCGGCGCCGGGCGCGCATCGACTTCGGTCGTCGTGCGGCAGACTGACCGTCGCGGACGCCGAGCACCCTGCGCCCGCGAGGTGTCTCACCGCCGGGATCTCGTCGCCGTAGCCCATCACGTTGCAGTGCCGCCAGCACTAGTATTCCGCGGGATTCAGCGTCGCACAAGGGGCGGCATATGGCGGGGATGGCGCGGTGCAGATCTCGTTCGTGAGCCTCAACTGCGAGAACATGGCGGATCTCGCGCCACGTACCGGAACGCCGCGTCAGTCACTCATCGAGCGTTCGCGGTTGCTGGGCGCCTTGATCAAGCAAATCGACGCGGATGTCGTCGGCCTCGTCGAAGCTGCCGTCACCCGAGATCGGACACAGCAGTGGCTCGACAACTACGTCGACGGCGCCTACGAGGTCCACCAGGGCGAAAGCCGAGGCCTCCTCGGCCTCGCCGTCGCGGTACGACGCAGCTTGGAGCTGACAGTCGACGTCGTGCCGAAGGCGCAGTGCAACCGGCTCTACGCGCTCGAGCACTTCGACGCCGACAACGACGGCATCCGAGAGGTGTACACCTGGGCGAACCGCGTTCCCCACGAGGTTGTGCTCGCGGGCGCCCGGCTCGTGGCACCGGTGACCGTTATCGTCGTACACGCCAAGTCAAAGGGCGTCTTTATTCCCGGCGACCTCTTCGCCTACGAGCAACTCAGCCGCGCCGCTCGGATGAAGTTGCGCGCCCAGGCGGCGGCGGTGCGAGCGAGGCTCGACCGGCTTGTCGATGACGCTGGGCGCGGCCGAGTGGTCGTGATGGGCGACCTGAACGACAGCGCCGAGTTCGACATCTACGCCGCGAAGATTGGCGGGGCGTTCCTCATCCCTGTCATGGGCAGCGTATGGGACCCAGTGCGGATCTTCCGCAACGTCCACGCCGACGTCGCCCAGAAGGAGCGATGGACGATCGACTTCCAGGACCGAGTGGTCAATCCCATGACCGAGTCCCGGTACGGGATGCCCACCGCCATGCGGCAATGGATCGACCACATCCTGGTGTCGCCGGAATTGGCAGCCGCCGTCGTGCCTGGGACGGCCGTGATCCACCACCAGCAGCCCGTTCCGGCCGGCTGGACGGGCACGCGGCCGCGCGGCCGCGGCACCGATCACCACCCGCCTTCGGTCACGCTCGAGTTGTGACCCGATGGGCACCTGCGAGCTCCTCCGTGGCACGACCGTCTACCTGTCCGGCCCGATGGACTTCGTAATGTGCCGCGAAGAAGAGCGTGCCAACGGCTGGCGTTCGCGCGTCTCCGACGTGCTCCAGTCCTGGGGCGTCAGGGTTCTCGATCCATGGTTCAAGCCAATCGTGCGCAGTCAGGGCCGCGAGTACGGAATCGAGGACGAGACAACGACCGAGGAACGCCAAAAGTGGGATTTCGCTGCCACACAGCGCGCCGCCCACGCCCGGGCCGATGTCGCCGGCGCCTTTTGGCCCGTCATGCACCTCGACCTCCGAATGGTCGACCTCAGTGACTTCGTCGTGGCGTGTTGCCCGACGAACCTCTACAGCGTCGGCACACCGCACGAGATCGTCGTCGCCCGCCAGCAGCGCAAGCCTGTGTTGCTGGTGTCTCCGCCGGTACGGTACCCGCGGTGGCGTGAGCTCCGGCAGCGCCTCGATGGAGTGCCGGAAATGAGGGCGTTGCTCGATGCAGTCGCGACCGAGGCGGTCGTCAAGGAGAACCCAACGGGCGCGCCGAGCCAGTGGTACACGAGCCTTGTCGATACGGAGTCGTTCTTCGACGGGTTCGGTTGGAGTCACTTCCGGCGTCGGTTCAGCTGGTCCGATAGTTATCTCGATGAGCGAGAGCTGCCGCCGAACGAACCTGTGCGGCCATTGCTGCCGTACCTCGAGGAGGTGCATGCAGAGACACTTCGACCGCAGCGATGGGACCGCCGCACGGGTCGGTACACGGACAACGACGACTGGCTGCTCCTCGAGGCTCAGGCTGAGCAAGCGGAAGGAAAAGACAACTCGGGCACCTGAGGCGGGCGAACGAGCGGCGCGTACGCATCTTGTCGACGGCATGATGAGGTGTATGTCAAGGTCCGCCTGAGGGCTCGACGTCGTGTGGCACAACCGAGGCACCGAGATGGTGATCCCGAACGTCGAGTCGGTTCTGGTGAAAGTGATCGAG
>JBOGIC010000133.1:0-2450 GCA_050744985.1 Acidimicrobiales bacterium | reverse complement strand
CCCCCCGGTCACGTCCTGGACAACGCGAGGCTCGACGACGGCAACAACGACCCGCTCCGTGGTCGCGATATCCCCGGCATGGCCGTCGACCCCGCCGATCCCAAGCACGTGGTGCTGATCGACGAGGACTTTCTCGCCGGCCAGTGTGACTTCCACACGAGCTACGACGCCGGCAAGACCTGGACGAGCGGCCACCTCACGGCCCCGGCCGACTTTGCCGACCCGCCGTGCTTCACGTTCGACTCCGGCGGTTACGCCCACTACAACAAAAGCGTCGTGTTCGGCACGGGCCAGAACGTGTACACGACGTTCGCCTCGCACCGCGGCGAGCAGCAACGGCCCGAGACCGGCAAGGCCGCCGGCGAGGGCGACTCGGTCATCGTCAACCGGTCCACCGACGGCGGCAAGACGTTCCAGCGCGGTGTGGTGGCGATCGAGGGCGCCAAGGACTCCCGCCCGTTCATCATCCGGCCCGGGATCGCGGTTCAGCCGCGACCGCAGGGCGACAAGCTCTACGTCGTCGGCTGGTACGTGGTCAACCCGCTGAACATGGGCGCCTCGGGCGGGCAGGGTGACCGCCGGGCGGTCGTCGCCTCCTCCGAGGACGGGGGCGCCACCTGGTCGAGGCCGGTCGAGGCGCAGGGACCGGACGAGAAGGTCCGGGAGATCGCACCGCCGGTCGTCGGCACCGACGGCGCCGTGTACATCGCCTGGCGCAACCGTGACGACCCGGCCACCGCACCCCACCCCATCGTCGTCGCCAAGTCGACCGACGGCGGCACCACATGGACGCGCGCGCCGATCGGCGATGTCGGTCCGGCTCCCACGAACGTCCCTGCGCCGGCGGGCACGAGCGGTTACCCGCGGATGGCGGTCGACCCCAGGTCGGGCGCGCTGTACATCGTCTACGTCGGGTTCAACTTCGGCGACCTCGATGTCGTATTCCAACGGTCGACCGACGGCGGCACGACGTGGTCGGCGCCCAAGCGCGTCAACGACGACCCTGCGAACAACGGCGTCCGCCAGCTGACGCCGCAGGTGTTCGTCGCGCCCAACGCCCGCGTCGACGTGATCTGGATGGACACGCGGGCGACGCTCCCGTCGCCGATCGTGCCGAGGCCCGCCGGTCTCGGCGACATCTACTACGCGTCGTCGTCCGACGGCGGCAACACCTTCTCGTCGGGCCGGCGCATCACCGACCGGTCGTTCAACCTCGACGAGGGGCTCCTGGGGCGCATCGGCACCTACACCTGGTGGGGACCGGCCGAGGCGCCGATCGGCAACGACACCGTCCTCTTCGCGTGGGGCGACACGCGCTTCTCCAACGTCGACACGGCGACGAACGACATGATGCTCGCCACGCTCCAGCTGGGCACCGGGCCGGCCGCGCTCACCCAACTCCCCAAGGCCAGCATCGAGAACCTTTCGGTCGCGGCGAGCCAGTACGCCTATCCCGGGGGCGCCGAGCGCATCGGGGCGACGTTTACCTCCAAGCTCGTGGTGGTGGGCAAGGGCGACGTGGAAGGGGCGCAGGCCGGCGCGGTGCTGGCACGCGCCAACGCGTCGCCGCTGATGGTCGTGGGCGACAGCCTGGCGAAAGACCAGAAGGAGGAGGTCGAGCGCCTGCACACCCGCGGCGTCTACGTGGTGGGTGACACCTCGTCGGTCTCCGACAAGGTCGTCACCGAGCTGACGTCCGCCGGCGTCATCACCGCGGCGCCGCCGCCGGCACCGACCACGGTGGCCACCGCACCACCGACGACGGCCGCCGGTAGCCCGTCGACCACGGCGCCGGCCTCGACCACGACGACGGTTGCCACCCCGACCTCCGGTCGCAACGACGTGACGAGGATCACCGGGGCGACCCCGGCCGCGCTGGGCAAGGCGATCGCGGAGGCGATGGACGTGCGGACGCCCGAGGAGAAGGGCCGCTCCCTCCCGGCCTTCGGCGGCGCCGTCGTCGTGAACCCGGCCACGCCCGAGGCGGCGGCCGGGATCGCGTTCGCCGCCGCGTCGCGGTATCCCGTCCTCTTCGTGGGCACGGATTCGGTGCCGACCGAGACGGCCGACACGTTCAACAGCATGGGCGTCAAGAACACGTTCGTCATTGGAGGGACCTCGGCGGTGAGCGACGCGGTGATGGCGAAGCTGCCGGGCGCGAAGCGGCTCGGCGGCGCCGACGTGAACGCCACGACCACCGCCGTCGTCGACGAGACCGAGGCCCGCGGCATGCCCGTCAACGTGGTGTACCTGGCCGATCAGGGCCGGCCGGTGGATGCCGCCGTGGCGGCCGCCGCGGTCTCCCGCACCGGCGGGCTCCTCCTGGTGAACCCGGGCGCCGACCGGGCCGCGGCCGAGAGCAGCCTCGACGCCATGGGCCTCGATCCCGCCGTCGACCGCATCGTGATCGCCCAGAGCACGGCCGAATCGGCCGGCGTGCCGTGGGTGAT
>JBOGIC010000132.1:0-4114 GCA_050744985.1 Acidimicrobiales bacterium | reverse complement strand
ACCCGCTTGCCGTTGACGTTGATGTGGCCGTGGCGCACGAACTGGCGAGCCTGCGAGCGGCTCGAGCCCCACCCCGCCCGGAACACCAGGTTGTCGAGGCGCTGCTCGAGCATGCGCAGGAGGTTCTCGCCGGTGATGCCGTCCTGGCGGTTGGCCTCTTTGTACATGTTGCGGAACTGCTTCTCGAGCACGCCGTAGATGCGGCGGGCCTTCTGCTTCTCCCGCAGCTGGAGCAGGTACTCGGACTCGCGGATGCGGCCGCGGCCGTGGTCACCCGGCGGGTAGGGCCGGCGCTCGATCGGGCACTTCATCGAGTCGCACTTGGGGCCCTTGAGGAACAGCTTCATCTTCTCGCGCCGGCACAGCCGGCAGACGGGACCGGTGTATCGCGCCATGGCTCAGACCCTCCGACGCTTCGGCGGCCGGCAGCCTTTGTGCGGGATGGGGGTGAGGTCCTTGATGCCGGCCACCTCGATGCCGGCGGTCTGCAGGGAGCGGATCGCGGTCTCCCGGCCCGATCCCGGCCCCTTGACCATCACCTCGACCTTGCGGACGCCGTGCTCCATGGCCCGCTTGGCGCACTGCTCGGCCGCCAGCTGGGCGGCGAACGGCGTCGACTTGCGGGACCCCTTGAAGCCGACGTTGCCGGCCGACGCCCACGCCAGCACGTTCCCCTCCATGTCGGAGATGGAGATGATCGTGTTGTTGAACGAGCTCTTGATGTGGGCGACGCCGTATGTGACGTTCTTGCGCTCCTTGCGCCGCGGCCGGCGCCCTCCTGGTTTGGGCTTTGCCATCAGGCGGCCCGATCGGCTTTAACTTGCAGAAATGGTCCCTCAGAGGGCCAATGGCGCGGAGTAAACGGCTTCATCAGTGCTTGCGAACCTTCTTCTTTCCGGCGACGGTTTTCTTGGGGCCCTTGCGGGTGCGGGCGTTGGTGTGGGTGCGCTGGCCCCGCACGGGCAGGCCCCGGCGGTGGCGGATGCCCTGGTAGCACTGGATCTCGATCTTGCGCTTGATGTCCTGGGCGACGTCGCGGCGCAGGTCACCTTCGACTTTGAGGTTGGTGTCGATGTCGGCCCGGAGCCGGGCCACCTCCTCGTCGGTGAGGTCGCGGACCCGGGTGGACGCGTCGATCCCGGTGCGTTGGCAGATCTGGCCGGCGGTCGTGCGGCCGATGCCGAAGATGTAGGTGAGCGAGATCTCGAGGCGCTTCTCGCGGGGGATGTCGACGCCGGCGATACGAGCCATGGCGTCAGCCCTGCCGCTGCTTGTGGCGCGGGTTGGGACAGATGACCATCACCGTGCCGTGACGGCGGATCACCTTGCACTTCTCACAGATCTTCTTCACGCTCGGGCGTACCTTCATCCGCACCGGACCTTCATCAATTCAGCACTTCTCCTACTTGTAGCGGTAGGTGATCCGACCTCGGCTGAGGTCGTAGGGGGTCAACTCCACCTGCACCCGGTCGCCGGGGAGGATGCGGATGTAATGCATGCGCATCTTCCCTGAGATGTGCGCGAGCACCTTGTGCTTGTTCTCCAGCTCGACGCGGAACATGGCGTTGGGCAGCGACTCGACGACCGTCCCTTCCAAGACGATCGTGTCTTCCTTCGGCTTTGGCAGGTGAACCTCCAGCTAAACGAACTCGACGCAACATCGCGCGCCGCGGGCGCGCGGAAGGCGCGGGGAGTAGTCAGTATAACGCGTCCCGGGCGGAATCACCCCGGGCGGACTCACCCCGTAACGGTCAGCACCTCCGGACCGTCGTCGGTGACGGCGATCGTGTGCTCGAAGTGCGCGGACAGGCTCCCGTCGGCGGTGACGACCGTCCACCCGTCGTCGTTGAGGTTGGTCTCCCGGCCGCCGAGGTTGACCATCGGCTCGACGGCCAGCACGTGGCCGACCTTCAACTTGATGCCCCGGCCCGGCTGGCCGTAGTTGGGCACCTTCGGCTCCTCGTGGAGGGCGGTGCCGATGCCGTGCCCGACGTACTCCCGCACGACGGAGAACCCCGCCCCCTCGGCGACGGTCTGCACGGCGTGGCCGATGTCGGACAACCGGCTCCCGTCGCACACGTGCTTGATGCCGGCGTCGAGGCTCTGGCGCGTGGTCTCCATGAGGCGCGCCGCCTCCTCGTCGACCTGGCCGATCGGGAACGTCCGGGCGGCGTCGGCGTGGTAGCCCTCGATGATCGCCCCGCAGTCGACCGAGAGGATGTCGCCCTCCTTGAGCCGGTAGCCGCCGGGGATGCCGTGCACGATGACGTGATTGGGCGAGGTGCAGATGACCGCCGGGAAGCCGTGGTAGTTGAGGAAGTTGGACCGCGCCCCCCGACGCTCGAGCACCTCGCGGGCCACCAGGTCGAGGTCCCGTGTCGTCACCCCCGGCGCCGCCGCCTCCTGGCACGCGTCGAGCATCTCGGCCACGACCCGGCCGGCCCGGCGCATCTTGGCCACCTCTTGCTTCGTCTTGCGCACTAGCTCAACATACCCTCATTGGTCGCTTAGACGTGCGTCGATACCCCGGAGGAGCCGGGACGTGACCGTGTCCGCCTCGCCCGTCCCGTCGACGGCCGCCAGCTTGTCCTGGTTCATGTAGTAGGAGATCAGCGGCTCGGTCTGCTGGGTGTACAGGTCGAGCCGGCGTTTGATGGCCGACTCGGTGTCGTCCTCGCGCTGCACCACCCGGCCGCCGCAGATGTCGCAGGTCCAGTCGTCGCGGGGCGGCTTGTCGACGCTGTAGGGGGCGCCGCAGTTGAGGCAGACCCTCCGGCTGGCCAGGCGGCGCAGCACGACGTCGGTCGGCACCTCGAGCGATACGGCGAGGTCGACACCGCCGGCGTTGAGCACGCGGTCGAGGGCCTTGGCCTGCTCGAGGTTGCGGGGGAACCCGTCGAGGATGAACCCGTCGCTGGTCTCGTCGCGGTTGAGCACCTCCTCCACGATCCCGATCACGACGTCGTCGGGCACCAGCTCGCCCTGGTCCATGAACTTCTTGGCCGCCATCCCCGCCTCGGTGCCCTCTTCGACCGCGACCCGGAACATGTCGCCGGTCGAGATGCGTGGAATGCCGTAGTGCTTGGCCAGCCGCTGCGCCTGCGTGCCCTTGCCTGCCCCCTGCTTCCCGAGGATGACCAGCCGCGGTCCGGCTCCGTCGTTCAGGCCACGGCGGGTGGCCATGGGCGGGTACCTCGCATCACGTCAGGAAGCCCTCGTAGTTGCGCATCATCAGCTGGCTGTCGATCTGCTTCATCGTCTCCAACGCGACGCCCACGGCGATCAGGATGGTGGTACCGCCGAAGGGGAAGCCCTCGATGCCGAAGCTGGCCAGGGCCACGGTGGGCACCAGGGCGACGGCGGCAAGGAACAGGGATCCGGGCAGGGTGATCCGGTTGAGGATCTGGGCCAGGTACCGCTCCGTCGGCGGCCCGGGCCGGATGCCCGGGATGAACCCGCCTTGCTTGCGGATGATGTCCGCCTGCTGCTGGGGGTTGAACGTGATCGCCGTGTAGAAGTAGGTGAAAAACACGATCAGCAGGCCGTAGATCGAGATGTAGATGAAGTTGTCGGGCTGCACCAGGTTGCGATTGATGAAGTCGACGACACCCTTCCACTGGATGACGTTCGACAGCAGCACCGGGAAGTACAGCACCGAGCTGGCGAAGATGATCGGGATGACACCGGCCTGGTTGACCTTCAGCGGGATGTAGGTGCTCTGCCCGCCGTACATGCGCCGGCCCACGACCCGTTTGGCGAACTGCACGGGGATGCGCCGCTGGCCCTGCTCGACGAAGACGATGGCCAGGATCATCAGCAGCCCGAGGGCCAGCACGATGGCGAAGATCAGGTTGCCGCCCTCGGCCCGGACGTTGCCGAACTGGGCCGGCATGCGGCTCACCACGTTGGCGAAGATCAGGATCGACATGCCGTTGCCGATGCCGCGCTGGGTGATCAGCTCGCCCATCCACATCACGAGCGCGGTGCCGGCGGTCCAGGTGAGGATGATCAACGAGGCGCGCGACGCATTGAAGCCCGGGATCATGTTGGTGCCCTCGAACCCGGCGAAGCCCAGCAGGCCCTGTTTGCCCTCCTTGAGGGCGAACACGAAGCC
>JBOGIC010000131.1:0-3555 GCA_050744985.1 Acidimicrobiales bacterium | reverse complement strand
CCCTCGGGACGGTCGCCGAGCGCACGGGCGACGCGCCCGTCGGGACCGTCGTGGCCCAGGACCCCGACGCCGGGCGGGAGTGGCCGGCCGGCGGCCGGGTGTCGATCACGCTCTCGGCCCCGCTGCGGGTCGAGGTGCCCGAACTGTCGGGGATGGACCAGCAGGCGGCGGTCGAAGCCCTGGTCAGCCGCGGCCTCGTGCTCGGCACCGTCACGCCCGTGCCTGCGGGCCGCGCCCCGGCGGCCCGCGCCGGAAGCGTGATCGGACAGGAGCCCGTAGCCGGCACGTCTGCGCCGCGGGGCTCCGCGGTGAACCTGCAGGTGGTGCTGGGCGTGCCGAACCTCGTCGGGATGGATCGCGGGGCTGCCGTCGCCGCCCTGCAGGCGCTTGGCTTGGCCCAAGAAGTCGACGAGCGCCTGAGCGAGGATGCAGCGGGGATCGTGCTGGCTCAGGAACCCGCCCCGGGGACACCGGTGTCGACGGGCCTCGTCGTGCGGCTCGTGGTCGCCATCCCGGCGACCGTGCCCGTCCCGGGGGTGCTCGGCCTGACCTTTGTCGACGCCGCCGAGAAGATGCGCCAAGCGACCCTCGAGCTCGTGGCCGCCGGTCGCCGGGAAGCCGACGGGCCCGAAGGCGTGGTGTTGGAAACCGATCCCACTGCGGGCACCGCCGTGCGACGCGGCACGCAGGTGCGGGCCACGATCTCGGTCGCCCGCGTCCTGATCGTCACGGTGCCGTCCCTGCGCGGGCTGAAGGCAGAGGAGGCGAAGCGGCGATGCCAGGAGGCGTCGCTGCGGTTCACAGTGGGTGGCGAACGCCCATCGCCCGACGCGGCCCCCGGGACCGTCATCGATCAGAGCCCGTCGGAGGGGAAACAGGTCCAGTCGGGCACCACAGTCACGGTGACCGTGGCGCGTCGGGACACCACTGTCGTCGTGCCTCAGTTGCTGAGCTTGCCCGTCCAGAAGGCGACCGAAGTCGTCGGGCAGGCGGGCCTCAAGCTGGCCATCGGCGATCGCCGGTTGAGCACGCAGCCGACTGGGGAGGTGCTCCGCCAGGACCCCAATCCCGGAACCCGCGTGCCGGTCGGCTCGACGGTGACGGTCACGGTCGCCATCAAGGGCGTCCGTGTCCCCAACGTCGTCGGCAAGAAGCTGGGGCTGGCGGAGGGCGAGCTGAACCGGGCGGGACTGAACGTGATCACCGAGGAGGTGTTCGACCCCTCCAGACCGCCTGGCACCGTGATGGCCCAGGTCCCCGAGGGCGGCCAGCTCGTGCTCGAAGGCGAGACCGTGAGCCTCACCGTCGCCATCCGCTTTCGGCCACCTGAGTAGCGGGGCCCGCACGGGCGAGGCGCAGGCGCATGATCGAGCCCGCGATCGGCGCCTGGGGCTTACCAGTGAACAGCCTGGCCAGGCTCCGCGACCGCTCACGGCCGCTGCGGTTGAGTCGCGTACCTGGTCGGGCGATCCGGCATTCCATGCCGCGTGGCCCATTGGTGGGCCGCGGCGGTCTGTGGGCGTCGTCGGCGACAAGATGTCCGCGAAGAAACCGACCTCGCAAGGCATCGGCCGCGTGCTGACGGCGGCATCGCGTCGAACGACCCCTACCTGAGGCACGTGCTGCGGGGGGCGAACGGCGTCGTCGGCATCACCGCCATGCGTCGTGAGTGCCCGACGGGCGGTACGTCTTCGTCGTGGTCTTGGGCACGATGGACGATGTGGTCTTGCCCGCTCGACGAAATCCTGACCGGGGACGGCTCCTGGCAGGCTCGTCGCCGATTCCCAACGGGTCTTGACCTCCCTGTCGTCGCCGGCCGGCACGACCTGCTACAGGAGCCGCCCGATCTCCCAGTGGTGGCCACTGGGGTCGGCGATGCGGCCGACCCGCCACCCGTGCCCTTCGGCGACCGGGTTGATCTCGGTGGCGCCGGCGGCGATCGCCGCGGCGAAGACGGCGTCGGGATCGTCTACCGACAGGATCATCCGCACCGGCTCACCCGTGGGCGAGGCACCGGGATCGCGCTGCACCCAGAAGTCGGCGCCGTCGGTCGAGAGGTGCGCCACCTCGAGGGTTCCGCCGTCGCCCTCCAGACGGTCGAGCTCGGCGGCACCGAACGCCGCCGAATAGAACGCGACCGCGGCCGAGGCGTCGGGAACCGACAGCCAATTCGAGATCTTCGTCATTTCTCCACAATTACAGTGGCTGGATGCCGGGGGCCGATTTCATCCGCGAGATCATCGAGGACGACCGGCGCCCGGGCAAGCACGGCGGGCGGGTGCTGACCCGCTTCCCGCCCGAGCCCAACGGCTTCCTGCACATCGGCCACGCCAAGTCGATCTGCCTGAACTTCGGCATCGCCGAGGAGTACGGCGCGCGCTGCAACCTCCGCTTCGACGACACCAACCCGCTGGCCGAGGACGTCACCTACGTCGACGCCATCGAGCGGGACGTCGGGTGGCTCGGGTTCTCCTACGGCGAGCGGGCCCTGTACGCCTCGGACTACTTCGCCGAGATGTACGAGCTGGCCGAGGACCTGATCCGCCGGGGCGAGGCCTACGTCGACCACCTCGACGACGACGCGATCAAGGACTACCGCGGCAGCCTGTCCGAGCCGGGACGGCCGTCGCCGTACCGCGACCGTCCCGTCGAGGAGAACCTGGCGTGGTTCCGCCGGATGCGCTCGGGCGAGTTGCCCGACGGCGCCTGCGTGGTGCGGGCCCGCATCGACCTGGCGGCGGCCAACATGAAGATGCGCGACCCACTGCTGTACCGGATCCGCCATGCCCGCCACCACCGCACCGGTGACGAGTGGCCGATCTACCCGATGTACGACTGGGCCCACCCGATCTCGGACGCCATCGAGGGCATCACCCATTCGCTGTGCACCCTCGAATTCGAGAACAACCGGGAGCTGTACGACTGGGTGGTCGAGCACACGGGCGTGTCGGCGCGGCACGGGTTCGCGGACCGGCCGCAGCAGATCGAGTTCGCCCGTCTCAACCTGGACTACACCGTCCTCAGCAAGCGCAAGCTGCTGCAGCTGGTGGACGGTGGCCACGTCGCCGGGTGGGACGACCCGCGCATGCCGACCATCGCCGGCATGCGCCGCCGGGGCTACCGGCCCGAGGCGATCCGTGCCTTCGCCGACATGATCGGCGTGGCGAAGGTCAACTCGACCGTTGACATGGGCAAGCTCGAGTTCGCCGTGCGCGACGACCTCAACCGGATCGCGCCCCGCGTGCTCGGCGTGCTGCGCCCGCTCCGGGTGACGGTGACGTCGTGGCCCGAGGAATCGGTCGAACCGATGACGGGCCCGTACTTCCCGCCCGACATCGGCACGCCCGGCGATCGCGCGATTCCGTTCACACGGGAGATCCTCATCGATCGCGAGGACTTCGCCCTCGACCCGCCCCCCGGCTACCAACGGCTCGCGCCGGGACGCACGGTGCGCCTCCGCCACGGCTACCCGATCACGTGCGACGAGGTGATCGAGGACGACGGTGAGGTGGTGGAGCTGCGCGCCCACCACGAGACCGACCAGAAGGTCAAGGT
>JBOGIC010000130.1:0-3874 GCA_050744985.1 Acidimicrobiales bacterium | reverse complement strand
GTCGAAGACCGTGCGCCGCAGGTCGAGGATCAGGCCCTCACCGAGCTTGGCCGACTGGAGGCGCTCGACCATGCCGACCCCCGCCTCGGCGACCGCGAGGAGGCCGATGAGGGTGGCGAGCCCGACGACGGTCGCGAGCGGCCGAGCCGCCACGACGGCGTCCACCGCCAGTCCGGCCAGCACGGGCGTCGCCACGCCGAGGGCGGCGCCCAGCGTGCTGAGGGCCAGGAAGCCGACCAGGGTGCGGCGATGCGGGCGGGCGTAGGCTGCGATCCGCCGCACGGTGGCGCGGCTCGCGGGGCGGCGCGGCGTGCCCTCCTGCATTGCGCTCTGCAGCGCCATCCAGATACTGACATCCATGTCCCGGACTGTATGAGTTCAAGTAAACTTGAGGTCAAGAGGCTACTCGGAATGGTCGCGGTGGGCCTGCTCGCCGCGTGCTCGTCGAGCCCCGAACCGGAACCGGACGTGACGACAACGTCCGTATCGACCGTTGTCCCGACCACCTCCGGCGCCGCGACGGGCGACCCGGTCGTGTTGGCGGCCGGTGACATCGCCTCCTGCGAGTCCACCGGCGACGAGGCCACGGCGCCGTTGGTGGCGGCACGTCCGAACGCCACGGTCATCACGCTCGGCGACAACGTCTACGACGACGGGACGGCACGCCAGTTCCGCGACTGTTACGAACCGTCGTGGGGACCGGTCAAGTCCCGGACCCGCCCCTCAGCCGGCAACCACGACTACGAGACGCCCGGCGCATCGGGGTACTTCGGGTACTTCGGCGCGGCGGCGGGCGAGCCGGGCGCGGGGTACTACAGCTACGACGTCGGCGCCTGGCACGTGATCGTCCTCAACTCGAACTGCGGCGACGTGTCGTGCTCCGCCGGCCGCGCCCAGGAGCAGTGGCTACGGGGGGACCTGGCGGCCGCCAACCGCGCCTGCACGCTGGCGTACTGGCACCACCCGCGGTTCTCGTCCGGCACGCGGCACGGGTCGAGCGCGACGGTGGCGCCGTTCTGGCAGGCCCTGTACGACGGCGGCGCCGACCTCGTCCTCACGGGCCACGAGCACAATTACGAGCGCCTCGGGCCCCTCACGCCGGCCGGGGCGCTCGACGAGGCACGCGGGATCCGGTCGTTCGTGGTCGGGACGGGCGGGCGGAGCCACTACGGCTTCGGACGCCCGATCACGGGCAGCGAGGTCCGCAACGACGACACCTACGGCGTGCTGCAGCTGACGCTGAAGGCCACGTCGTTCGACTGGCAGTTCCTCCCCGAGGCGGGCAAGACCTTCACCGACGCCGGGTCCGCACCGTGCCACTGAAATATTGCGCCGGGCGTGGCGTTGAAACTAGTTGTAGAAGCAACTAGTCCGGAGGCGCACTGTGCCTGCTGTCACCGCTGACCCCCTCACCCTGCCTCGCATCGCTCCCGCGCCCCACGCCCGCCCGCGCGGCGTGCTGTCGGTGACGACCGCGCCCGGCGGGTTCGAAGGCGAGGGCTTCCCCGTGCGCCGGGCGTTCGCCGGCGTCGACCTCGCCGACCTCGACCCGTTCGTCCACCTCGACCAGATGGGCGAGGTCGACTACGGCGTGGGCGAGGCCAGGGGAACCGATTGGCATCCCCACCGCGGCTTCGAGACCGTCACCTACATCCTCGACGGCACGTTCCAGCACCAGGACTCGCACGGCGGCGGCGGCGTGATCACCAACGGCGCCACCCAGTGGATGACGGCCGGCGGCGGCATCCTCCACATCGAGACGCCACCCGAGGAGCTGGTGATCAGCGGCGGCCTGTTCCACGGCTTCCAGCTCTGGGTGAACCTGCCGGCGAAGGACAAGATGGTCGCGCCGCGGTACCAGAGCCTCGAGGGCGACCAGGTCACACTGCTCTCTTCGGCCGACGGCGGCGCGCTCGTGCGTCTGATCGCCGGGGACATCGCCGGGCACAAGGGCCCGGGCGACACGTACACGCCCATCATCGTGGCCCACGCCACGCTGTCGCTCGGCGCCCGCCTGGAGCTCCCGTGGCCGCAGGACTTCAACGGCCTGGGCTACGCCCTCGCCGGTGCCGGTTCGGCCGGGGCCGAACGGTGGCCGATCCACACGGGGCAGCTGGCGCGGTTCGGCGCCGGTGACACGCTCGTCTTCGAGGCGCGTCCGGCGCAGACGCTCGACGTCCTGATCCTGGGCGGGCGTCCAATCCGCGAGCCCGTGGCGCACTACGGCCCGTTCGTCATGAACACCCGTGGCGAGCTGATCCAGGCGATCGAGGACTTCAACGCCGGGCGCCTCGGGACGGTCCCGGCCGGCGGTCTGCACCCCTACCGGCCGTGACCCCACTCTTGGAGGAGGACGACCTGGCGGCGTGGCGTGCGTTCCTCGACGCGCACGCGGCGGTGATCGCCGTGCTCGAGCGCGAGCTGCTTGACGAACGCGGCCTGCCGCTCACGTTCTACGACGTGCTGGTGCACCTCTCCGAAGCCGGAGGGCAGATGCGGATGTCCGACCTGGCCGGGTCGTTGCTCTTGTCGCGCAGCGGTGTGAGCCGCCTCGTCGACCGCATCGCGGCGGCCGGCTACGTGACGCGTGAGGCGTGCCCATCCGACAAGCGGGGGACCTACGCGGCGATCACCCGCGCCGGTCGGGAGGCGCTGGCGGCGTCGTGGCCCACGCACGCCCGGGGCGTGCGACACCACTTCGCTGACGCCCTGAAACCCGGCGAGGCGCGCACGCTGGCCGCCGTGCTCGAGCGCGTGCGGGCCCACGCCGCCGGCTCATAGGCGGCGGCCCCACCGCCAGGTACGCGCCACGCCGCAAACCGGGAGCTCCCGGGCCAGCGCGCCGGCAAGGGTCTTGCTGACCCGGGCCCCGGGCTCGACCGCCAGCACTGGCGCGCCGTGGTTGACGGAGCGGGTCACCTCCCGCCCGTAGGGGATGACGATCGAGAACCCCTGCGGGAAGTGCCTCCGGACCTGCGCCACCTCGATGCCGACGCCCGGTTCGACCTTGTTCAGCACCAAGCGGATGCGGTCGGACGGCACCTCGAACCGGTCGAGCACCGACAGGAGAATGTGCAGGTTCCGGATGCTCGGATTGTCGAGCGTCGCCAGAGCGAAGATCTGGTCGGCCCGTTCGAGGGCGACGTGGGCTCCCTCGGTCAGGCGGGCGGGCGTGTCGACGATGACATAGTCGAAGCGCTTCAGGGCGGCGTCGAGCACGGCGGCGATGTCGGTGGCCTTGATCCCGTCCCCCGCCTCCAGCCGAGTCGGTCCGGCGAGGACGTGGATGCCGGTGGAGGTGACCTCGGTGTAGGCCTCCAGGATGTCGGCGGGATCGTCGCCGGCTTCGCAGGCGGCGACGAGGTCGGCGAGCGTGTGCCGCGGTTGCAGGCGCAGGACCGAAGCGACCTCGCCGAACTGGAGGTCGAGGTCGATGATGCACGTGCGGCGCGTCGAGGGGTCGTGCAGGTGGTGCGCGAGGTTGGCGGCGAGGAACGTCTTGCCGCACCCGCCCGAACCCGAGACGACGGCGATCATCGGGCCCGCCCGCGCCAACGGGTTGGGCGCCGACGCCTGAACCACCGCCTGCTCGAACACCTCGAACCCCCTCGCCGTTACGCGCCTCAACAGAATCAGCCCTGAGCGCCCCGGAGCACAGATGCAACCGGCCCAAACCGGCCTAGTGCATCGGGACTAGGGCCGGATGAGGGCTTCGCACGGCGCCGGCATGCCGCGCCCGCCGTCCCCTAGTCCGAATGACCCAAATTGGCGCTGACGGGCTCGGGAGGGGTTCAGCAATCGTCGGACTTCGCCGACCCCAGAGCCATCCGGCCCGCCGGAGCGGAACCGAGATTGGAGCCTCTGGTGAAGCGCG
>JBOGIC010000129.1:0-1593 GCA_050744985.1 Acidimicrobiales bacterium | reverse complement strand
GTGCTGTGGCCCGACTTCCGCCGCAAGGACCTGTTCGCCGCCGTCGAGGAGTTCAACCGGCGCGACCGCCGGTTCGGAGCGATCGAGTGAGCCTCTATCGCGAGAGCGGCGTCGTCCTGAGGACGATGCGCCTCGGCGAGGCCGACCGGATCGTCACGCTGCTGACGGCCGGTCGGGGCAAGGTCCGGGCGGTGGCCAAGGGTGTGCGCAAGACCAAGAGCCGCTTCGGCGGCCGCCTGGAGCCCATGAACCATGTGGCGCTACTGCTCTACGAAGGACGCGAGCTCGACATCGTGACCCAGTGCGACACGATCGAGCAGTTCCGCTCGGTGCGCGAAGACCTCGACCGTCTCGCCAAGGCCACCTCGCTGCTCGAAGCCGCCGACCAGCTGGCCCAGGAGCACCACGCCGCCCCGCGCCTGTACCAGATGCTCCTCGGCGGGTTGCGGGCCCTGTCGGCGGGCGACTCGCCCCTGCTCGTGCCCGCCTTCTTCCTCAAGCTGCTGTCGCTGGAGGGCTTCCACCCCATGCTCGACTCGTGCGCGTCCTGCGACTCGTCGGCCTCCCTGGTCGCGTTCGACGTGGCCGAGGGCGGCGCCCTGTGCCGGTCGTGCGCGGGCCGCGTCTCCGCCGTCGCCCTCAGCGCCGACGGGCTGGACCTCGTCCGCCGTGTCCTCGGCGGCGACCTCGCCGGCGCCCTGCGCGACCCCCCGTCGCGCGCCACGGCCGAGGTCGACAAGCTCGCCACCCGCGCCCTCGAGCACCACCTGGAGCGCCGCCTGCGGTCGGTGACGGTCCTGGACCGCTCGTAGAGTGAGTGGAAAAGCGCGTATATCGCGCTTTACCACTCACTGTCATACCCCTTCGGCATAATCGGCGCATGGATGAACACCGCGTCAGCGCCATCTTTGCCCGCCAGCACGGGCTGATCACTCGGGCCCAGTCGGGCGCTACCAGAGATGAGATACACCACCGGCTCCGGACCGAACGCTGGATCCGTGTCGGACGGAACGTGTACCGGCTGGCGGGGGTGCCGGTCACGTGGGAGCAGCGGGCACTGGCGGCGTGCCTCGTCGCCGGGGTCGGCGCCGTCGTGTCGCACCGGTCGGCGGCCGTGCTGTTCGGCGTGTCCGGCTTCCGGCCGGGCCGGGTCGAGATCACCGTGCCGCCGGGGCGGAACAACTGCAACCCGCTGGCGCGCGTTCACCGGTCGGTAGTGGAGCGCTCGACCCGCCGCGAGGGGGTGCCGGTCACGCACGCGGCCCGCACGCTCGCCGATCTGTCGCGGGTCGTGTCGCCGCCACTGCTCGAGGAGGCGGTGGACGATCTGTTGTGCCGGAGGCTGGTCAAGCTCGCGGCGATCGAGCCGGGCACCAAGGCCCTGCGGACGGTCCTCGAGGCCTGGAACGGCGACGGTGAAGCAGCCACGCGGGCCGAGATGCGGGTGGTGCGGGCCCTGCTCGCCACCGGGCTGCCCCAGCCGACGAGGCAGCACTGGATCGGCCCGATCCGCGCGCGGGTCGATTTGGCCTACCCGCACGAGCGGATCGCCATCGAGCTCGACTCGTTCCGCTGGCACGGCGGCCGCCGGCC
>JBOGIC010000128.1:0-2932 GCA_050744985.1 Acidimicrobiales bacterium | reverse complement strand
TCATCCCGCACGCGGCGTTGCTGCGTCAGGCTTTCGCCCATTGCGCAAGATTCCCTACTGCTGCCTCCCGTAGGAGTCTGGGCCGTGTCTCAGTCCCAGTGTGGCTGGTCGTCCTCTCAGACCAGCTAGCCGTCGTCGCCTTGGTAGGCCGTTACCCCACCAACAAGCTGATAGCCCGCGAGCCCCTCCCGAAGCGAAATTCTTTCCTCATCAGGTCATGCGACCCGATGAGGGTACCCGGTATTAGCACCGGTTTCCCGGTGTTATCCCAGACTTCGGGGCAGGTTGCTCACGTGTTACTCACCCGTTCGCCGCTAGGTCTTCCCCGGTGTTGCCACCGGATGGACCCCGCTCGACTTGCATGTATTAAGCACGCCGCCAGCGTTCGTCCTGAGCCAGGATCAAACTCTCCATCGAGATCTCAGCCATCTGGCGATGGCCATTGAGATCGGAGAGCCGGACACACGGGAGACTGACCCCGTGCCCGACTGGCACCAGGAACGGAATTGTTGTCCGTTCTCAGTGCATACTTCTCAACGGCTCCGACCGAAGTCGCAGCCGCCCGCACTGGCGTTACAGATGCCGCTGACCGGACGGGGCCGGCCGCAGCGTCTGCATGGCTCTCTGTTCCGTTTTCAAGGAGCGTCTTGCCCGGGCACGCGTCGCTCATGAGTGACGGTGGTGCCCATGCTCTGGGCGAGGGTTGCGGAGGCACGCCCCGCACTTCCTCGTGTCGGGCGGAACTCCGCTCCGACGGTGTTGCGCCCGACCACTCGGGTGAGGCACAACCCATAAACCTTAGCACGACTCGCACCGTCCTACAACGGGCGTCTGCATGGCTGGACGCCACGGTCGCGCTATGGCCGGTACAACCCTACCGGCGCGGCCGTCATTCCCCGAACCGGACCAGGAGGTAGGACTTCTTCCCCCGCCGCAACACCACGTAGGCGCCGGCCAGCAGGTCGCCCGGGCCGACCCGCCGCTCGGGATCGGACTCGCGCCGGTTGTTGAGGTAGATCGCCCCCTGCTCGAGGTCACGCCGGGCCGCGGAGCGCGACGGCACCGCTCCGGCCTGCATCAACAGGTCGAGCAACTCGAGTCCGCCGTCGTCGAGAGCGGCGCGCGGCAGGTCGGCCGAGGGCACCTCGGCAAACACGTCGAGCAGCGTGGCCTCGTCCAGCCCCGTGATGTCACCGTCGAAGAGCGCCTGCGCGGCGCGCTCGGCCGCGTCCGCCTCGGCCGCACCGTGCACGGCGGTCGTCACCTCCCGGGCCAGCACGAGCTGGGCGTGCCGGCGCTCCGGATGCTCGGCCACCTCCTGCTCCAGCTCGAGGATGCGATGCGACTCGAGGTCGGTGAACAGCCGCAGGAGGGAGCCGACATCGCGGTCGTCCTGGCGCACCCAGTACTGGAAGAACTGGTACGGCGAGGTGCGGGCGGGGTCGAGCCAGACGTTGCCCTCCTCGCTCTTGCCGAACTTGGTGCCGTCGGCTTTGGTCAGCAAGGGCCAGGTCAGGCCGTACACCTCGGCCCCGCGGGTGCGCCGCACGAGCTCGACACCGGCGGTGATGTTCCCCCACTGGTCGCTGCCGCCGATCTGCAGGCGGGCGTCGTGGGTGTCGTAGAGATGGAGGTAGTCGTAGGCCTGCAGCAGCATGTAGCTGAACTCGGTGAACGAAATTCCCTGCTCGCGCGTCTCGAGGCGGGCCTTCACCGACTCCTTGGCCATCATCGTGTTGACGGTGAAGTGCTTGCCGACGTCGCGCAGGAAGTCGGTCAGCGGGATCGTGCACAGCCAGTCGGCGTTGTCCAGGAGGACCGCGCCCGGGCCGGGCCCGAAGTCGATGAACCGCTCGAGCTGGCGGCGGATGCCGGCCGCGTTGGCCTGCACCTCCTCCACCGTGCGGATCGGGCGTTCGGTCGCCTTGCCGCTGGGGTCGCCGATGAGGCTCGTGCCGCCGCCCACGAGCACCAGCGGGCGATGCCCGGCCCGCTGCAGCCGCTGCAGCGCCAGCACGCCGAGCAGGTTGCCGACGTGGAGACTGTCGGCCGACGCGTCGATGCCGTGGTACACGGCGAAGGGCTCGGCCGCCATCTTGGCACCGAGGCGTTCGTCGGTGACCTGGTGGACCATCCCGCGCCAGGCGAGATCGGCAACGACACTCACGACAGGGGACCGTACAGCCCCTACCCGCCCGTGAGCTCGTTGTACTCGGCGGACAGGGCCCGGCCCTGCTGGACCGCTGCATTGTGCTCGGCCACGACCGCGTTGTACTCGTCGACCAGCGCGTTGTACGTGCGGACCGGCCCGGTCTGGCGGAGCGCGTCGAGCTGGGGCTTCAACGCGTCGAGGCGCGCCTCGGTCTCGGCGATCACCGCCTTCAACCGGCGGATCTCTCGCAGGCGGCCGCCGAGGGTGCGTTCGTAGGCGTCGGTGACTCGACCCCGGTCGAAGTACCGGCTGAAGTGCGCCTCCAACTCGGCCGACAGGCCCGCGAACTCGGTCCCGATCACGGCGTGCACCTCGTTCAGGGTGTCGTTGGCGTCCTGGCTGTAGATCGCCAGCCGCTCCTCGAGCAGCGCGTTGTCCGTGCGCGCCGCCCGGAGCTCGGCGTCGATCCGAGCTCGGTCCGGCGCCGGCAGCCGGGCGTAGGCCAGGTGCAACAGCTCGTGGGCGGCCACGACGTACCGGAAGTCGCGCATCTCCGGATTGTCGAACTCCCGAAGGTGCACCTTCCCACTCACGACGCACCCGTAGGTATGGACGGTCCCCGGCTCGCTGCTGCTTAAGAGCTTGGCGCACGACTGGGCCAGCGTCGCCTTGTCCTCCACGCGCGGAGTGGCGCCGAGGAACATGCGGCGGGCCGTCGCGGTCATGCCCGCGCCGTCCATGAGCTCGACCAGGGTCGGGTCGGGCGGCGCGGTCGTCGAC
>JBOGIC010000127.1:0-12821 GCA_050744985.1 Acidimicrobiales bacterium | reverse complement strand
GGCCATGGGAGAGCCGGGAGGACATCCTCGCCATGCGGGCGACGCCCGACGCCGCGAACGCACTGGCGCGCCTCGCCGCCATGTGCGACGAGTTCGAGGCCGGGCCCTACGAGGAGATCGCCGAGGCCTGAGGCTCCGCCGGCGGAGGCCCGTCCGGTGGCGCCTTCGCCTTTTTCTTCTTGGGCGGCTGGGGCGGGATCAGCCGGGGCGCGTCGACAAAGGCCGTCTCGGGCCAGCGCTTGCGCTGGTTGGTCGACAGCTTGCGCAAGAGGGCGATGGCGCCGGGGTCGTCGTCACCCGGACGGCCGATGATCGTGCCGTCCTCGAGCATCTTGACGATGATCTCCCGGCCCAGGTCGGTGCGCACGATCGTGAGCGTCCAGTCGTTGAAGGCGCCGATGCCGCCGGTGGAGATGTCGGCGTGCTCGGCGGCGAAGTCGGGGCACTGCTTGCAGCCCTCGCGTGTCCACGCGTGGCACTCCTTGAGCGGCACCTCGTGGTAACTGCCGTCGCGCAGCCAGATCTGGAAGACGCCCTTGATGTTCATCTTCACGATGTCGGCCCGCTTGAGCCCGTACTTGGCGTCGAGCAGCTCGTCGAAGATGGCGTCGTCGAAGGTCTTGGAGCACAGCAGGCCGATGTTGAGGGCGAAGCGCCGCGCCGGTTTGCCCGCCTTGCGCACGTCCATCACCGGCGGCACCGACGACTGGCAGCTCATGCCGACCAGGGCGAGGCGCTCGGCCCCGCCGGCGACCGCGTCGTCGTAGGCCATCGTGTTCGCCGAGTACGTGTACCGGCTGCCGGCCGCGGCCAGCACCTCCTCGGGCGTCTTGGCCACCCCCGGGATCGCCTTCCAGGTCGTGCCGTCGCCCTCGAGGTACGACACGAGGGCGGCGTCGATGTAGCCGTGTTCGAGGGCCCAGATGAGGATGGCGGACACGAGCCCGCCGTCCTGGCCGGCCTTGGCGATGGCCTCGTCGGACGCCTTGGCCAGGATGATGTCCTTGCTGATGCCGTCGACTTCCTCCTTGGCCCGGGCCCGGCCGAACAGGTGGCTGTCGATCTCCGGCTCCCAGGCCCGGAAGCGCGGGCACGCCCGGGTGCAGGACGTGCAGCCCCGGTCGCCGTGGCCGCACCCGCCCGGCCCGCCCTCCTCTTCGAGGTGGAACGGCTTGTAGACGCCATTGTCGTCGTCGTAGCCCAGGACGTCGTACGGGCAGGCGATCACGCAGCCCGCGCACCCCGTGCACAGGCCGGACGTGACCACCTCGTCGAAGAGGTGGGTCCAGTGCAGGATCTCCCGCTCCATAGGGCCACTGTATGGGCGGAAGCCGCCATACTCGGCCAACATGCCCGAGCTGCCCGAGGTGGAGGTGTACCGGACGCTGGCCGGCAGGACGGTCGGCCGCACGGTTTCGGCCGTCGTCGCCGACGACGCCTGGTACCTCAAGCGGGGTACCACGCGGGCGGCGTTGGAGGCCGCGCTGGTCGGGCGGGCCGTCTCGGTGGCCCGCCGCACGGGCAAGGTGCTCCTGCTGGAGTTCGGCGACGACGGGCCGGTGGTGGGTCTGCGGTTCGGGATGGCCGGGCGGCTGCTGGTGGACGGCGACGCCGGCATACGCGACCTGCTCTACGCCAGCAACCGCGACCTCGAGAAGTGGGACCGGTTCGCGCTGCGGTTCGCCGACGGCGGGGACCTGCGCATCCGCGACCCCCGGCGGCTGGGCGGCGTCGAGCTCGACCCCGTCGAGGCCCGCCTCGGCCCCGACGCCCTCACGATCACCCCGGCGGCCCTGTCCCGCGCCCTGGACAGCGACGCGCCGCTCAAGGCCAGGCTCATGGACCAGGCCCGGCTGGCGGGCGTCGGCAACCTGGCGGCCGACGAGGCGCTGTGGCGGGCCGGGCTCGATCCCGCCCGCCCCGCCCGTTCGCTCACGCCGGCAGAACGCCGGCGCCTGCACCGTCACCTCGTCGCCACGCTCACCCTGCTGGTCGAGCGCGGCGGCGTCCACCTCGGCGACCTCATCCCCGAACGCCGGCCCGGCGGCCTGTGCCCGCGCGACGGCACCCCGTTGGAGCGCCGCACTGTCGGCGGCCGCACGACCTGGTCGTGCCCCAAGCACCAGGTCTAGCCGTCACCCCCCACTCCCACCCCCGTTTACTCCGCGAAAGTGGTACCTCCAAGGGCCAATGGCGCGGAGTAAACGGGGGGGTGGGGTTAGGGCGGGAGCTCGCCGCCGGGGGGGAGCATGCGGCGGAGGAGGACGTCCTGGGTGTTCTGGTCCTGGTCGGGCGCGGCCATCGAGTCGCTCCACACGATGACGGCGGCGCTGTCGATGGAGGCGATGTCGGGTGGGTACCAGGTGCCGATCGCGGCGCCGAACTCGTAGCGCCGGATCGGGCGCTCGTTCACCTGCCGCGACGTGAACCGGGCGCCGCCGTCTATCGAGTAGCCCCAGAAGACGTTGTCGGTGTCGGCCTGGGGCGTGCGGTAGTAGACGATGTCGATCCGCCCGTCCGGCGCGACCGCGATCGACGGAGTCCGCGACGAGCCCGTCATCGTCGCCTCTTGGCTGGGGGCGATGCCCACGGGGTCGGCCCACGTGACGCCCTTGTCCGCCGACTTGCGAAAGATCACCTGCTGGCCGCCGGTGCGGGCGTCGGTGTAGACGAGGTACAGGTTGGCGCCGGTCGGGTCCATGGCCAGCTTGGCCGGGTCGTAGCGATCGCCGATCTGGGGCTGGTAGTCGACCTGCTTGTAGGTGAACGTGCTGCCGCCGTCGCTGCTCTTGGCCAGCATGAGGTCGCTGGGGCCGTCGGCGTACTTGCGCAGGAACGTCATGTAGATCGTGCCGTCGGGGCCCTGCAGCGGCTCGGACGGGTACTGCCCGAACTGGCCCGGCTCGTTCACGATGATCGGCGGCGTGAACGTGGCGCCGCCGTCGTCGGAGCGGGCGAAGTAGACGCTGTCGCAGAAGCGCCCGCCCTGGCGGCACTGCCAGAACGACAGCAGGATGCGGTCCTTGCCGTTGGGACCGGCGACGACCGACATCAGCGGGCGGGCGAAGGAGATGTCGTCACCGGGCGGCTCGACGGCCACCTTGGCGTTGAAGCTCTTGGCGCCGTCGGTCGAGGTGGCGATGACGACGGCCTCGCGGGCGCGTTCCCCGAAGTTCGGGTTGGCCGACCCGTAGGTGGCGTAGACGGTGCCGCTGGGGCCGAACGAGACCCCGCCCGGACCGGTCGGCACGTGGCCGCCGGCGCCGGCGTTGATGTGGCAGCCCGTGTAGCCCTCGACCTTGAAGACGCCGTCCTCCCACTCCTTGCCCCGGTCGAAGGTGACGTGCCACATGCAGACGCCGGCCGACATGTTGGCGTTCGTCACCACCATGTGGTTCTCGTCGGCGGGGTCGACGGCGACCGACGGTCCCTCGTACCCTCGGCCGAGGCCGGGGTCGAAGGCGGCCCGGCAGGCGGGGAACGCACAGCGGGCGGCCAGGGTCGCGGCCGAGTCGACCTTGGGGCCGGTGTCGCGGAAGAACAGCACGTAGGCGAGGGCGCCTACGGCGAGCAGCCCACCGGCGATCATGGCGATCAGCGGCAGCCGCGATTGACCGTTCTCCGCCCTCCTCATGCTGCGGCCACCCTATGACACGCGTGCCCGGAGTGCAGGGCGGTTTCTTCACTACTGTGGGCGCCGTGACGGACCGGGACCGGCTGTACATCGGCGGGGCCTGGGTGGAGCCGGCCGGCGACGGCACGATCGACGTGACCGAGGCCGCCACCGAGGACGTGCTGGGCCGTGTCCCATCGGGCACCGCCGCCGATGTCGACCGGGCCGTCGCGGCGGCGCAGGAGGCGGCGGGAAGGTGGGCCGCGACACCCGTGGAGGAGCGCGCCGCCGCGCTCGACCGGCTCGCTGCCGGGATCATGGCGCGGGTGGCCGGCGTGGCGGCCCTGGTCACGCGCGAGGTCGGGATGCCGCTGATGACGTCGACGGTCGTCCAGGCCGCCCTCCCGTCGGCGATCGTGACCAGTGCCGCGGAGACGCTCCGTGCCTACACGTTCGAGGAGCGCGCCGGCGCGTCGACCGTCGTGCACGAGCCGGCGGGTGTGGTCGCCGCCGTGACGCCGTGGAACTACCCGCTGTTCCAGGCGGTCAGCAAGGTGGCGCCGGCCCTCTCGGCGGGCTGCACGGTCGTGCTGAAGCCCAGTGAGGTCGCGCCGCTGTCCGCCTTCGTGCTGGCCGAGGCGATCGACGAGGCGGGCCTGCCACCGGGCGTGTTCAACCTCGTCACCGGGTGGGGCCCGGTGGTGGGCGAGCACCTGGTGGCCCACCTGGGCGTCGACGTGGTGTCGTTCACCGGCTCGACGCCCACGGGCCGGCGCGTGGCCCGCCTCGCGGCGGAAGGCCTCAAGCGCGTCACGCTCGAACTGGGCGGAAAGTCGGCGTCGATCATCCTCGACGACGCCGACCTCGACGAGGCCGTCGCCGCCACGGTGCGACAGTCGTTCCTCAACTCGGGCCAGACGTGCATGGCGTGGAGCCGCCTGCTCGTGCCCCGCCCGCGGCACGACACGGCGGCGCTGATCGCCGGCAAGGTGGCCGAACAGCTCCAGGTGGGGGACCCCTTCGACAGCCGCACCGACCTCGGGCCCTTGGCCGACGAGGCACATCGCGACCGGGTGCGCCGCTACATCCAGGCCGGGATCGACGAGGGGGCGACGCTGGTGACCGGCGGCGTGGCGCCGCCGGAAGGGCTCGACCGGGGCTACTACGTCCGGCCCACGGTGTTCGCCGACGTGTCGAACCACATGACCATCGCGACCGACGAGATCTTCGGCCCGGTGCTGTCGATCATCCCCTTCGACGGCGATGACGAGGCCGTCGCGATCGCCAACGACTCACCGTACGGCCTGCACGGCGCGGTGTTCGGGGGCGACCGGGAGCGGGCCGGGCGGGTGGCCCGGCGGCTGCGGACCGGGCAGGTGGACGTGTGCGGGGCCGGGGGCTTCAACCCCTTCGCTCCCTTCGGCGGCTTCAAGCAGTCGGGACGGGGGCGAGAGCTGGGGCGCTGGGGCCTCGAGGAATACCTCGAGGTGAAGTCGCTCCAACTGCCGTGACGCACTGCCGCGTTTCCCTGCGGCCCTCCTCGCCCGTCGACCTGCGCCTGACGCTGGGCGTGCTCGGCCACGGTCGCGCCAACCCGAGTGTGCGCTTCGGACCGGGCGAAATGTGGCGGGCCACCCGCACGCCGGACGGCCCGGCGACGACCCGTGTAACGGCGGCGGCGGGTCGCCTCACCATGCAGGCGTGGGGCCCCGGAGCCGCGTGCGCCGCCGAGGGGTTCCCCGCGCTGGTGGGCGAGCACGACCATGAGTCCGGCTTCGCACCGCGTGATGCGGTCGTCGCCGACCTGCGGCGGCGGCTGCGTGGCCTCCGCCTGTGCCGCACCGGTGCGGTCGTCGAGGCCCTGGTCCCCGCGATCCTCGAGCAGAAGGTCATCGGCCTGGAGGCGCGGCGGTCCTACGCCGGGCTGGTACGCATGCGAGGGGAGCCCGCCCCCGGACCGGGCGCCGGTATGGGCCTCATGGTGCCGCCCGAGCCGTCGGTGCTGGCCCGCACACCGTCGTATGTGTTCCACCGGCTCGGTGTCGAGCGCAAGCGTGCCGACACCATCCGCCTGGCGTGCTCCTATGCCCGCCGTCTCGAGGAGGTCGTGACGATGCCGTTGCCGGATGCCTACCGGCGCCTGACCGCCCTGCCCGGTATCGGTCCGTGGACGGCGGCCGAAGTGGCGCTGGTCGCCCTCGGCGATGCCGACGCGGTGAGCGTCGGCGACTACCACCTGCCGAACATGGTCGCCTGGGCGCTCGCCGGGGAAGCCCGCGCCGGCGACGACCGCATGCTCGAATTGCTCGAGCCCTACCGCGGTCACCGCGGCCGGGTGATCCGCCTCATCGAAGCGGGTGCGCCGGCGCCGCCGCGCTTTGGACCTCGCCTTCCTCTCAACCCCATTGCCAGCCGATGAGAGACGACCGTGTCCTGCTCCCGACCCGGATCGTGTCGATCGGGATCATCCCGGTGCTCTCGGCCGCCTTCGTGATCCTGTACCTGTTCCCGAGCAGGACCGAAGACCTCTGGGCGTGGACGATGGCGGGCACGATGGCCCCCATGGTCATGGGCGGCGGATACCTCTCGGGCGCGTACTTCTTCTACCGGGCGGCGACCGTCAAGCAGTGGCACCGCGTCGGCATCGGCTTCCTCGGCGTGACGGTGTTCGCGACGTTGCTGGGCATCACCACGCTCGTGCACTGGGACCGGTTCAACCACGGGCACGTGTCGTTCTGGGCGTGGGCGTTCCTGTACTTCGTGACGCCGGTCCTGCTGCCGTGGCTCTGGTACGAGAACCGCAAGACCGACCCACACACACTCGAGCCCGGCGACCGCGTCGTCCCCAAGTCGCTGCGGGTTGTGATCGCGACGTTCGGCGCGCTGCTCCTGGCGTTCGCAGCCGTGATGTTCTTCCGTCCGACGGCGATCATCGGTCACACGCCGTGGCCCATGACACCGCTGGTCTGCCGGTCGCTCAGTGCGTACGTGGCGTTCCCGGCCGTCGCGTACCTCTGGTTCGCCTTCGAGGACCGGTGGAGCTCCTTCCAGATCCTCATCGAGGTGGCGCTGATCGGCTATGTCTTCATCGGCATCGCCGGCATCCGGGCGTGGGACGAGTTCAGCGGCAGCTCCACGATCGTGTGGGCCTGGCGCATCGGGATCCTGCTGGGGTTCGGCTTCCTGCTGGCGGTGCGCCTGGTGATGGCGCGGCCGCCCCGGGCTACCGAACGAAGCGCATCCGCAGGTCGACCAGTCCCCGCAGCGTGAGGCTGTCGCGGCGGCGCGGCTCGCCCCCGACCAGCTCCCACGAGGAGAACCGGTCGAGGAGGCGGTCGAGCACGATCTGACCCTCGAGCCGGGCGAGGGCGGCGCCCAGGCAGTAGTGGATGCCGCTGCTGAAGCTCAGCGCCGCGCCTTCGTTGCGGGCGACGTCGAGGCGGTCGGGGTCGGTGAACCGCGCCGGATCGCGGTTGGCGGCGCCCAGCAGGAGCAGCATCGTCTGGTCCGCCTCGATGCTCCGGCCGTCGACCTCGAGGGGCTCGTAGGCGGTGCGGGCGGTGATCTGCACGGGGCTGTCGAAGCGCAGCAGCTCGTCGACCGCCGGGCGCAGGAGCGTGCGGTCGTCCCGGAGGCGCGCCAGCTGGTCGGGGTGGCGCAGCAGCGCCAGCAGCCCGTTGCCGAGCAGGTGGGTCGTCGTCTCGAAGCCGGCGGCGAACAGCAGGATGGACGTCGACACCAGCTCGTGCTCGGTGAGCCGGTCGCCGGCGTCCTCGGCGTGGATCAGCTTCGTCAGCAGGTCGTCCTGCGGCCGGGCGCGCCGCTTGGCGATCAGCGCGCCGAAGTAGTCCTCCATGGTGGCACTGGCGGCCGACGCCTCCGCGAGCCCCTCGGGTGTGATGTACAGCTCGAGGAGCGCGGTGGCGGCCCGCACGAGCGGGCGGAACCGGGCGCGGTCCTCCACCGGCACCCCCAGCATCTCCCCGATGACGGTGACCGGCAGCGGGAAGGCGAGCGCGTCCATCACGTCCACCTCTCCCTCCCCGAAGCCGTCGATCAGCTCGTCCACCAGGGCGACGACGTGGGGGCGGAGCCGTTCGACGGTACGCGGCGTGAAGGCCCGCATCGCGAGCGCCCGCAGGCGAGTGTGGTCGGGCGGGTCAGCGAAGAGCATGTTCGACCGGTCGTCCCGGAATACGGACTGCTCGGCCTCATGCTCCTCGCTGAGGCCCAAGGCGCTTCGGGCGTTGGAGAAGTCCTTGCCGACGCCGGGGTGGCGCAGCACGTGCTGGCAGTCGTCGTAGCGGCTCAGCACCCAGAAGCCGAGACCGCTCTGGTGCACCGGTGCGTGGGTCAGCAGGGTGGCGTAGCGGGAGTACGGGTCGGCCTTGCCCTCGGGCGTGGCCACGAGCTCGACCAGAAGGGTGTCGGGGTCAACGGTGGGAGCGGTGGACATGCCTCCGTCCTACCAGCCCCCGGCGCCCTACCTGTAGTCAGTCGAAGTGCTTGCCCAGCGTCTCTTCCTGGCGCTGGTAGTTGGAGCCGATGCCCTGGCCGTAGAGCACGGTGGGCGCTTCGAGCATGTGCTCGAACGTGAGCTTGCAGACCCGCTGCCCATGCTCGATCATGAACGGCACGTCGTGGGCCCGCACCTCCAGCGCGGCGCGTGAACCATGGAACCGGTCGTCGGCGTCGTAGCCGAACCCCGGGTCGAAGAACCCGGCGTAGTGCGTCCGCAACTCGCCGCTCGTCGGGTCGTAGGCCGTCATCTCCGCCGCGAGCGACGGTGGGATCGTGACCGCCTCGTCCGACATCAGCAGGTAGAACCGCTGCGGCGTCAGCACGATGCGGTCACCCGGCTCCCGGGTGACGTGCTCCCAGTACTCGGCGGGCTCGTACCCGCGACGGTTCATGTCGAGCAGCGCGACGTTGTCGCGGGCCCGGTAGCCCACGCGACCCGTCTCGTCGCCGCGGAGGTCGAGGCTGAGGAACAGGCCGTTGGAGAGGGCGAAGTCGCCCGCCGGCACCGGGGAGCCCGCCTTGTGCAGCAGCGGCTGGCGCTGATGGAACTCGCGGAGCTCGTCGTCGGAGAGGGCCGTCCGCCCGACCGAGAGCCGCAGCTGGTTGAGCGCCAGGTCCTCCCGCACCCGGACGGCGAACGAGAGCGGGACGACCTCGAGGTAGAGCGGCCCCTCGTACCCGGCGCCGATCTCGTCGAAGCGGTAGCTCTGGTCGGTGATGACCCGGGTGAACACGTCGAGCCGGCCCGTCGAGCTCTTGGGGTTGGCCTTGCCCCGCACGCCGGGCGGGAGGGCGAGGCGCTCCTTGAGCGGGATGAGGTAGGGCCGGTTCGTCTCGAGGACCTTGCCCTCCTTGCGGAGGTCGAGCTCGTCGATGATGTAGTCGTTGACCTTGTGCTCGACCGTGTGGCTGTCGGGCAGGAAGCTGCAGCGGATGCGGTAGGCCACCTCACCGAGGCGCAGGTCGAGACTCGCCGGCTGCACGTTCTCCCGGGGGATCTTGAAACGGCCGGCGTCGATCACGCCCTCGTCGATCGCCTGGGTGAGCCACTGGTTGGGCAGGACGCCCGAGCGCCCCTCCGGCAGGCTCAGCATGGCGCATCGTAGGCGGTGGGTGGGAGCCCCAAGGCCAGCGCGAACGCCTCGGACCAGTCGGTGTAGCCGAGGGCGCCAGGGTGGAACCGGTCGGCGGCGAACTTGCCCCGCCAGGGCGGCCCCGTGCGCGCCCACACGTCGGCGACCCGCAGGCCGGTGGCGGGCGCCTCCGCCCGGATCACGTCGTTGGCGGCCATCGCCTTTTGCGGCTTGATGCCCTGCGGCAGGGTCGCGACGACCGAGCCGTCGGGGAGCCGCCGCATGAGCTCGCGCAGTCCCGCCAGGAGGTCGTCCAGCGGGGTGGGGTAGAGGTCGTTGGCGCCGATGGCGACCGTCACCAGCGCGGGCGGTGGGTCGAGCGCGTCGAGGTGCGGCACCTGCACGTCGAGCACCTCGGCGACTCGGGCGCCGGACCGCGAGACGTTGAGCACCCGCCACTCGGCCCCGAGACGCCGGTGCAGCTGCCCGACGTAGCCCTGGTCATAGCTGGGCGCCCCGATCCCCTGGGCCGTCGAGTCCCCGAGCACGACCCACAGCGGCCCGTCGGCGAGGAGGGCGGCGGAGTTGGCCTCGACCCACAGGCGGGCGTAGGCGGCCACCTGGCGGTGCACGGTCCGCACGCCCGGCACGACGAGACGGGCGATGTGCCCGAGCGTCGATCTCCGGTCAGCCACGGCCTCCCGACCGTATTCGGGCCCAACGGCCTACGCTGTCCCGGCTGATGCGGGGGACTGTGCGGTTGGTCGTCGGCCTGGCCGTTCTGGCCAGCGGGATCGGTATCGGCGTGGGCCGCGCCGATGGGGCCGGGCCCGCGTTCAGCAGCAGCCCCACGTCGGGGCCGCCGGGCACCGTCATCTCGGCCTGGTACGGCAGCGCCGTGTGCCCGCCGCCGGGCCCGGGCGCGGTCGTCACCGTCGTGCTCGCCCAGCCCGGGGGTGCGGTCGTCGCCCAGGCGTCGTCTCCGGTCTTCGCCGGAGGGCAGTGGTTCGTGCAGTTCACCGTCCCGGCCGGGGCGGCGGGCGGCACCCACGTGCTGTCGGCGACGTGCTCGACCGCGGCCGGCCCGTACCTCACGTACTCGCCGAACTCGTTCACCGTCACCGGCGCGCCGCCGCCGGCGGGGCCGGCCAACTTCAGCCGCTCGCCCGCGTCCGGGCCGCCGGGCACGGCCGTAACCGTCTCCAGCAGCGACCCGTGCCCGCCGCCGTCGGGCGCCCCGAGCCCCACCGCCCGCGTGCAGCTGGTCGCACCCGACGCCCAGGCCGTCGTCGCGCAGGGACTGTTCCCGGTGAACGCGTCGGGGGCGTGGTCGGGCCAGGTGAGCGTGCCCGCCGGCGCCGCCGCCGGCGCCTACAGCCTGCGCGCCGTCTGCGCCCGGTCCTCGGCGGATGTGGCGGGCACGATCTACGCGACCTACACGAACCAGAGCGCCTTCACGGTCACGGCCCCGCCGCCTCCGCCGCCCCCGCTCCCGCCGTACCTCGGCAACAGCGTGCAGATCAGCTCGGACCCGTTCACCAACACGACGAGCCAGCACCAGACGCAGGTCGAGCCGGACACGTTCGCCTACGGCAGCACGGTGGTGTCGGCCTTCCAGTCGGGCCGGTTCAACAACGGCGGGGCGTCCGACCTCGGCTGGGCCACGTCCCAGGACGGCGGGCAGACGTGGACGCACGGGTTCCTGCCGTCGATGACCGTGCACTCGTCACCCGCCGGCCCGTACGACCGGGCCACGGATCCGAGCGTCGCCTACGACCCGAGGCATCGCACCTGGCTCATCTCCGCCCTCGTGATGACGGGCAGCCAGGGTGTCGCCGTGACCGTGAGCCGCTCGGCGGATGGCCTGTCGTGGTCGGCACCCGTCGTGGTGGTGTCGAGGCCGGGTCTGGACAAGAACTGGGTCGTCTGCGACATTCACGGCCGGAGCGCGTACTACGGGAACTGCTACGTGACCGTTGGCGACCTCGGGACCGGCGCCCGGCTGCTCACCAGCACGTCCACCGACGGGGGCCGCACGTGGGCCGCGGCGCTCGGCACGGCCGACAACGCCGCCGGCATCGGCGGCCAGCCGCTGGTGCAGCCCAACGGCACGGTGATCGTGCCCGTGGCGAACTCGTCGTACACGGCGGTGGGCGCCTACCGGTCGCTCGACGGCGGCGCGTCGTGGTCGGGGGTCACCACGATCTCGTCGATCTCGCGCCACCTGGTCGCCGGTGGGCTGCGGAGCCCGCCGTTGCCGTCGGCCGAGCTCGACGGGGCCGGACGGGTCTACGTCGCCTGGGCGGACTGCCGGTTCCGTAGCTCCTGCGCGGCGAACGACATCGTCCTCAGCAACTCGGTGGACGGCGTGAGCTGGTCAGCGGTGACCCGCGTGCCGATCGACGCGGTGTCGAGCGGCGTCGACCATTTCCTCCCCGGGCTGGGCGTCGACCGCTCGACGCTGGGCGCCGGCGCGCACCTCGCCCTCACGTACTACTTCTATCCCTCGGCCTCGTGCACCGCCGCGACGTGCGAGCTTCACGTCGGTGCCGTGACGTCGAACGACGCCGGCGCCACCTGGACCGCCCCCATGCGTTTGAGCCCGGCGGCGATGTCGCTGGGCTGGCTGGCGACCACGACGCAGGGGCCGATGGTGGGAGACTACCTTTCGACGTCCTTCGCCGCCGACGGGCGGGCCGTGGGAGTCTTCGCCCTCGCCACCGCGCCGGACGCCACCCTCCACGAGTCGATGTTTGCCGCCGTCCTGCCGTGAGCGGGGAAGCTCACGGGCGTACCAGGCGTTGACAGATCGCGTGACCGCGATCGACCTCCGACCGGCGGCGGACCGGTTCCACACCCGGCTGGAGTGGCTCGACTCCCGCCACTGCTTCAGCTTCTCCCGCCACTTCGACCCGGCCAACACGCACCACGGGCTGCTGCTCGTGAGCAACGACGACGTGGTGCGGGCCGGCACCGGGTTCTCGACCCATCCCCACCAGGACATGGAGATCGTGACGTGGGTGCTCGACGGCGAGCTGGAGCACAAGGACTCCGAGGGCAACCGCGGCATCATCTACCCGGGCCTCGCCCAGCGCATGAGCGCCGGCACCGGCATCTGGCACTCGGAGATGAACCCCCGCCACCACGAGGACGTGCACTTCGTGCAGATGTGGGTGCGCCCGGATACGGAACGGGTGAACCCCGGCTACGAGCAGCGCGACGTCAACGCCGAGCTGGAGGGTGGCGGGCTCGTCCCGATCGCGTCGGGCCGTGGCCATGAGGCCGCGATCTCGATCCGCCAGCGGGACGCCGTCCTGTGGGGCGGCCGCCTCGGCGCCGCCGAGGCGGCGGTCGTGCCGGACGCGCGCCACGTGCACGTGTTCGTGGCCCGTGGCGCGGCCGAATTGGAAGGGGCCGGCGCGCTGGTCGCGGGGGACGCCGTTCGCCTGACGGCGGCCGGTGAGCGGCGCCTCGTCGCCGGCGTTGAGGGCGCGGAAGTCCTGATCTGGGAGACGACATGATGACTGACCACGGCGTTCGGGCCACGCAGGCCGGCGTGCTGGCTGCAACGGACGACGGCATCTGGTCGAGCGACGGCTCACGCACGTTGGGCG
>JBOGIC010000126.1:0-8537 GCA_050744985.1 Acidimicrobiales bacterium | reverse complement strand
CCCAGGTGCTGCTGGCTCGATCCCTGGCGGCCCACGAGGACCTGAACCGCCGGGCCAAGATGCGGTTCCTGCGCGACCTCCGCGACCTCGCCGGCATCACCGGTCTGGACATCGAGACGGCGCCGCTCCCGGCGTTCTTGTAACCGAAGCCGGGGCGGCCGCCGCTCGAGAACCCACACGCGGGCTCGCGCATCGAGGCTCGGCCGACCAGTGAGGTGCTCAGATCGCTTGGGGCCCCAACGTGCTTCGGAGCGGAGTCAACGCCGTACCGTCCGCACCCGGTGGATCGCGCGGGGCGCGAGGAAGTGCTTCCACCTGGCCGTGCCGTACCGACGGGCGCGCAGCGTGACTGCCCCAAGCTCACTCGGGTGCACCACCTCACGACCCTTGCGCGGAACCATCGGGAGGGCGGTGCAGGAGATCTCCGCCACGTGCTCGAGCAGCCGCAAGATGTCGTCCGGATCGGGCAGGAGAACCCGCCCGCGCCGGCACGGCGCAACCACGCCGCGGCTTGATGACCCACACAGTGCCCACAGCGCCGGGTCCTCGGCCGTGACCGATCCGTGATGGGGGACCTTCAACAGCTCGGTGCCCGAGGCGAGGTGGACGCCCGACACGCTCTTCACGCTCGCCCAACCCTTCGTCGGCGACGCGCTCCGCTCGAGGTCGGCCCCGAGAATCGCCTGCCGATCGCCGGCGTGCACAGACAACACGATCGACAACATGTTCGGGTTGATCGGCGGCGGCACGTCCGGGTCGTCGGTCGCGAGCAACGTGCAAAGGTCGCCGAGTCGCTCGACACACTCGCTCTGGGCGTGCCCGCTTGGCGACCACGCGCCGACGAAGACATCGATCTCGGGCGCGTGCAGCACCGTGGTGTGGGCACCCGCCCAGATCACCGCCTCCTGACCCAGAGCGTGTCGCTCTTTCGCAATTGTCATGGCCTCGGTGAACTCGACGACTGCCGGACGCCGCTTCTTGAAGCGGCTGTCTCGGCGCAGGTGCGCCGCACGGTCGAACGCCATGCGATACACCTCGGCGACGTTCACCGCGCTCGGCGCCACGAGCAGCGCCTTCGGGCACGCGCGTAGCAGCGCGCTCAGGCCGTCCACGTGGTCCTTGTGCCAGTGCGAGACGACGACCCGCTCGACGACATCCGCCGGATCGAGTCCCAAGTGTCGGAGGTACGCGAGGGCGAGATTGAGCTTCCTGTGCCTACAGGAGTCGACGACAATCCACCGGCCGTGCCCGACGTGCACCACTGCGGACTCGCCGAAGTTCGGCCCGAGGAGAGTGAGATCGAACTCGTCGGGCTCGGGTGGCCGCGCCGGACCGTGCTCGAACAACCGATGTGCGCGCGCCAACTCGGCGGGTGAGAATCCCAGGGGATCATCCGCCAACGTCATGAGTCCCCTGGTTCTCAGCTAAGCGCCTCGGTTGCCCGAGAGTGACCCTGCGCTACTCGGGTGCGTCGCGTGGACGCATGGGCTTGACGAACGCCGCGGCGACCTCCTCGGCCAGCGATGAGGCTGCCGCGATGTCGTCCGGGTCGCCGGGCTCGGGCGGGTACACGACGAAGGACGCTTGCCATTCGCCGCCCGGCCCGGCCACCTCCTCGAGGCGTAATCGTGCATCCGGGCGGACGAGGGGCTGATACTCCTGGGGCACGTCGCTGATGAAAAACAGCCGGATCACCTCGTCCGCATCGTCGTCGTCGGATGTCAGCTCGACCGAGAAGGTTTCGTCCTCGACGATCAGCACCTGACCATCCCACTTGCGAGGCTCACTCAGAGCCGACGGAGCAGCGCCGGGCGGTCGCACGATCTCGGCTTCGAGCACCTCCTCGCCACTGAGGTCTTCGAAGACCTCCCGCCACAGCCGGAGAAGGTCACCTCCGGCGGTCCGGTCAACCTCGTGCAAGGCGGTCTCGTACCGGCGCGTGGCCACCCGGCTCGGCCGGACGCGAAAGGTCTCGATCGAGTGGGCTTCGGGCAGCTCCTTTCGCTGCTTGCTGGCACGAAACAAAAAGAACCGCAGCCACTCCGCCGGGCGCCGCCGGTCTCGTTCAGCGCCTAGCTCCACAGCGCCTCACCCCGGTCCCAGTCAGAGAGCACGCGGGCGATGACACGGGACGCGCTGGCGAGCGAAACGATCGTTTCGCGTAGTGCGAGCTCGTCCTTCAAGAAGCGTTGGAAGTCCGCGCCCTTCAGGCAGTCCATGCTGACAACGCCCGCAACCTGCCCGTCCGCGTCGTGGAAGGGTACGGCGATGGTGCCCGTATAGCGATCCAGCAGCGCCCTCGCCTCGTCCCACGAAAGTCCCATCCGGACCGAAGGAGGCGCGGCGGCCCACTCGGCCTCCGTGGCGTAGAGCTGGTACAGGTCCCGCAGATCGCAAACGAGGATCCGGTCTTCCTGCCAGCAGCGGCCGATGACACCGTAACCGGGGGCCCAACCCGTCCCGCCCCGCAAAGGAAGTTCGGCGAGGCAGACGCGTTCGAGACGTTGCAGCTCCTCGGCCCTCGCAAGGCTGGCGCGACGAACGACGAAGACCTGTACGGCAATGTCGCTCACGTCGAACTCCCGGTAGCAGTGCACGATCGCATCGAATTCCGCAGCCAGGCTGGCTCGGATCTGGCGACGTACCGGATGGGCTATCTGCCGCTCGTATCTGAGCCTGGCGACCCTCAGTTGCGGTGCCGTCGTCGACACTGCCAGCAACGCGGCGGCAAAGGCGCGCAGCCACCTGCGCCGCGACCGGGACAGGACGACAACGGCCACGGCCTCCATGCTGACCGCCCACAGCATGCGCCAGAGAACATCGGCGCGCCCCAGGGACCGCGGTAGCGGCCGCGCTGGCAAAGCCGGCTCTCGAACTGATCCCCTTCGACCGTCCCCTCCGGCCGTCACCCCGTCCATCTACCTTCCTCCGCCTAAGACATCACGAGATGACATGACTTCGTCCTTCAATCATACTGCTACCTGTCAAGTGGGGGCGGTCAGGATCTCGTCATCTTGGTGATCGAGCACCGTGGGCCACCGATCGGTTTCAACGGCTGGTAGGACCCATCATGACCGCGCTCCGATACAGTGCGGGCGCGGGTTTCGGCGGCGATCAAGGCGGGAGTAGCAAATGCAGCCCGGACGAGCTTTACCGGCGAGCGCCCCCAGCGGCCGGTCATGAAAAGGTTCGTAGAACTGGCGGTCGGGACGCGGCTGACGCCGGAGAGCGTTGAGCAGCGAATCAGGGAGGCCTTCCCCGCCGCGGACCACGCACGCGTCGGGGTCGACAAGACACAGATCGCGGGCGTCCGGTGTGACCTGTCGCTCGTGGAGTTCGCCGAGATCTCGGCACTGGCGGAGCTCGCATTGCTTGTCGAGGCAGCCGTTCGCAACGGCGTACCCGTAACCGTGGCCCTTCCCTTCGAGGAGCAGACGCCCGGTGAGCGGGCGCAGCCCGAGGCCACGGGGGAATCCGCCGAAGGCGTGTTGCGCCGCCAACGGGCCCGCACCTACATGGCGAACGTGGGGTTCATCGAAGCCGTTCAGGTCCGGCACCTCACGGCCGTTGCCTCGCCCGTTCGCGTTCTCGACGGGTATCTCCCGCCCGAGTTCGATGGGATCGTCCCGCGGGCCGACGGCAACGCTCCCCCCGACAGTGAACCAGTCGCCCGTCACACGACTCGATCCTTTGTCACCCGGTCGGTCTTCCCGCTGCGCTGGATGCTGCGAGGGGAGGCTGGCGCTCTCGACGCCGTCTACGCCGCAGTCAACGAGAGCTTGGGTGACCTGGGCCTCACGCGCCGCGAGGCCAGGGCGCTCGCCGCGATCGTCCGAAGGTTCGCCGACGAGATGGTCGAGTGGCCCCCGGGCGGCGGCGCCGCGTCGCACTTTCTCGTCGGCGCCGTGGTCCTAGACAAGGTGGCCTCCCTTCCTGCGTTCGGCGTCCGCGACTTCGTGCGACGGCTCATTGCCGGCGGACACTCCCCCGAGGCCTCGCTGGTACGGCTGCTCTGCGGTTGTTCGGAGGCGGTCTACGGCGACAGCTCGCTCGACGAGGTACGCGACCGGGCCGCTGAAGAACCACCCCGCGCGATCAGGGATGCACGGCGGCTCGCCCAGTCCTACGACGGGGCAGTTGCCGTCCGTTCGGGAACCGGATTCGTAGCCGGGACCTACGTGGAAGGTCGAGAACCCGCGGTGGACTCCGACGAGTCCGGGTGGTTCCCAGCCACGCTGCTCGAGCTCGATCTGCTGCGGGGCGGTGGGCTCGTGGGCTTCGAGGCAACGGTTTCCGGCGACCGTCGGGGTACAGATCTCGACTTCCACTGGGTCCAGTGTGAAGGAGACCAGGCGACCGGCTTCAGCGCGAGCGACACGACGATGTTGCTGCACGAACCGGGTGACCGATCAGTCTCCAGATGCATCATCGCCACCTGCGAGGCGGTCGAGACCGAGGACGACGCGCTCCGGTTCATCGAACGAGCCCTGACGATGGACTTCGGTCCGATGGCGATCGTCGTCCCTCCCGTCCTTTGGCGGTCGCTCAAAGCGGCAATGGCGATGTGGCCCGAGAACGCGCCGACGGCAGGCCGCGCATTGCACCAGCCCGTTCTGGTCATCGACTCCCGAGGGGAGGCGATGTGGTGCGGCGGCGATCGAGACCTGCGCCGGATCCTCACCGATCTGTTCAAGATGCCGGAGGGCATCTATCGCGGGGACCTGCGGGTGACGACCCAGGTCGACGGGTCCGCTGCCGGCTACGAAACCTCCGAACTGCTGACGTTGTCCGGCGACCGCGTCGTCCCGCGCTTCACGCCCCTCGACGTGATCGACGCCCTCTCGAACGCGATCGGCGAGAAGCTGCGCGGTGCCATCGCCCAACCAGACGGGACCACTGTTCGCGAGGGCCCGTTCCGGATACCCACGCTCGCGGTCGTGAAGAGGTGGATCGACGTGCCGGCCCTTCTCGCGGCCGAGATCGGCGTGCCGGTCGGCGCTTTCGCGCTCGCTCGCAAGCTCGATTCGCACCTCGAGGACACGCCCCGGGACAAGCCGGTCGTCGTCGTCCGGGTGCCGCCGACGCCGGCCGAACTGGCCGCCGAGCTGAGCGATCGCCTCGGCGGGCTGCCCATCTACTCGCTGCCCAGCGAGCTCGACGTGCCCCAGCTCCCTCAAGGTGTTCGGCTGCCGACCGGCGCCAGGGTGATCCTTTGCACCGATGTGATCGTGAGTGAGAACACACTCGATCGTGCCGTCGCCGACGTGCAGGCCGCCGGGGCAGACCCATGGGTGGCGGCCTGCGTCATCGACGCCCGGCGCAACCCACGCCCGATCGACGCGAGCCCGCATCCGGTGCCGGTCATGAGCCTCGTACAAGTGGACTACATCGTGCAGGAGAACGAGGCGACACAGGACGAGGTTCGCAACATCGACCCTCTCCTCCGCCTTCCGACCGACGAATCTCCGCCGGCCGAGGGATCGCCGTACGAACTGGAGCCGGAGCGATTCCTCGAGCTGTGCGAAACCAAGTTCGGCGTGCTGTGTCTCGGGCACATCCAGCGAGCCGTCGCTGGTCACTCCTCGGTATACCTGAACCTTCCTCTCCTGCTACGGCCTGACTTCCCGCAGAGCAAGGCCATACTCGAGGTTGTCGTCTCGACCTGTCGCCGGTGGATCACGCACGAGCCGGGCACATTGCCCAATGGCGACAAACCCGATCCGCCCCGGCAAGTCGCGATCTGGTTTCCCGGATCGTTCGATGAGTTCTCCGGGCAGCTCGCGTCGGCGGTCCGGGACCAGCTCGGCGCGGAACGCGCAACCGTTCACTCGATCCCGAGAGCGAGCGCCGGCGGCCACTGGTCCTACCCGAGACCCTCCCCGGCCGCGGACGGCAGCGAGGTGCTCATTGTCGACTGGCGCTCTATTGAAGGATCCACGATTCCCCAGATGATCCGCCTGGCGGCCGGATCCGGGGCGACCTCAGTCCGGGCCGTCGTGCTGCTGAGCCAGCTGAGCCCCGACGAGGAACTCGCACTGACCCAGATCTCGAGTGTGCGCCCGCTCGGTGCCGGGCACCAAGGTGAGGCCGAGAGCCGGTCGGCGCCCCTGCCGGATGGCGAGTCGGCGCCCTCCGTACGGACGGGGGTGGCGTTTGTCAGCGGCCTTGACCTGGGATCGTTCGACCCGCACAACTGCCCGATTTGCACCGACCGGCAGCGGTACCTCGCGGCGAGGTCGAACGCGCCGACACAACTGCTCCGTGACCATGCCAAAACGTCGTCCGAGTGGTTGGAGCCTCGAGAACGTGAAGAAGTGTTCCGGGACGACCTCCGGGACCTGTTCCGGGTCGCCATCAATCCCGCGCACATCACGATGTTCATCCGGCTCCGAAAGCGATTGCACCGGGCGCTCAGCTCGACACAGGAGAGGCAGCAGCTGCTGGTCGAGCTGACCGCGACCACTGACCCGACGTCCACCACCGCGTTGGGCTGGATCCGGCTCCTGGCCGCCGAGCGGCAGTGGCTCAGCCAACCGCCTCTGTCGTTCAGTCGTGGCCGAGAGCTGGTCGGCCGGCTCGCCGTCTCGGTGGCGTCGAGCAGCGTCGTCGACGTCGGCATACGCCTCCAGGCGCTGACCGTGCTCAACGCCGCCGCTCCCCAGGCCTTCCTGGACCAGCTCGGTTCGCTGCTCGAGACGTGTGCGCAGCCCGAGCTCGTCTCGCAGTTGCTGTTCGAGTTCTATGACCGCTTGGTCAACAGCAGCCCGCACCTGCCCCCGATTAGCGACGAAGTGATCAACCGCCTGCGCGGCGTCCGGGACGAGATCCGCGCCGACGTGAGAAGGTTGGAGCCGCCGTACTGGCTCGATGCAAGCGAGACGCTGGACGCCCTGATCCGGATGGCGGAGTACCTCTCCGTGCGAATCATCGAGCACACGCCGTTGAACGGATGGCGGATGCTTGGCGAACGATATGGCGCGGCACTCAGGTTCCGTTCCGACGTCGTCGGGCTGATGATCGACGCGCTACGGGAGGCCTCCGAGCTCGAAGCGCCGCCTGAGGGAACGCGGAGGGCTCTTTGGACCTCGATCATCGACGAGTGGAAGCCTCAAGAGCTGTTCCTGGCCCACAACGTCCTCCCCCTGCTGCCCGACGTCCGAGAGATCATCCTCGACCACTTCGGCGAACTGCTCGGGCCCGAGGATTTCAGGAGAATCGCCAATCTGTGCGGGCGCGACGCGCCCTTCGAACTGGCGCGTATCGGCGCGCTCTTACGGGCCCTCGTGAAGGAGGCACTCGAGGGGGCGCCGTCCCTCATCCTGCGTAACGCGTGCGTCCGCGAACTCCAGTGGTGGTACTCGATGTTCCTCGACCCCGGGTCCGAGACCGCGACGCCGCCCCGCCCGAACGCGACGCTCCTTCGGATCCTCGAGCAATGCCCGTGCGAGCTCGATGTTCTCATGATGACAAAAGACAGCCTGCTTCAAGCCGGTCGGCGGTTCGCGTTCGACGGGTCAGGGCTGCGCGACGAGTCGGTCTTCTGCGACCGAGAACTGCTGAGAGCCATCATGCGCGCGGTGATAATGATGGCCGTCGGCCCGTCCGGCGAGGACCGGGACGAGCCCGTGCCACGGTTGCGTGTGCACACTGACCTCGCGCTCGGAGCGGGGGAGGTCCAGGTGAGAATCGTATGCGACCAGCCCATGTCGGGTGAGGACGAGCGCATGCTCACGGCGTGGAACCAGCGCCTGCGGGTTTTCAACGGCAGGCTCAACACGCGGGCGTTGGACGGCAAACCGTGGAGAGGGGAGGTCATCCTCCGGTTGAGACAATGGCGCTGATCCGCTGAGGGCGTTCATGGAAGTCGGCGTCATTCGATCCTGCCGGGCGGGCGAGAGGCCACGAACTTCGGTTCACACTGACTTCGTGAGAAATGTCACGGTCAGGCGGGACGACGAGACCGCCCTGTGGGCCCGCTGGAAGCGCCTGCCGCGACATGAGCGTCTCGCGCCCTGTCGGTGACATCCTGCGCCGGCACATGCGTGACGACAGGGAATACGCCCGGGCCAGTCGGTCCTATGCCGGAGGGGTCGCCGACGCCGCTCAGCGGTGCCAGCTGGTCGTACCCCACCCGGGACGAGGTCCACGCCCGGCCGGGCACGGCGTTCTTGTAAGGCCTGGCCACCGGATCGGTGGCCATGTCTTACAAGAACGGGAGATGCGGTGCTACGTTCGAGCCAGGACGGGAGCATGGGCAATCCACTGCTGGGCCGGGCCCTCATCCAGGTAACCGAGGCCTACGACCCCTTCGAGCACTATGCGCTGAACGTCGGCCCGACCGACGAGTTCGACGCGCTGCCGGAGGCGCCGCCGACCATCCGCAACATCGGGTGGACGCTCGGCAACGACTGCCCGTACCGCTGCACGCACTGCTACAGCATGAACGCGCGCCAGAAGGGCGCCGACATGACCGTCGGGATGATCGACCGGGTCGTCGACCAGCTGGCGATCAACGGCGTGGAGACCGTGAACCTGGG
>JBOGIC010000125.1:0-2265 GCA_050744985.1 Acidimicrobiales bacterium | reverse complement strand
AGGTCGGCGCGCTGATCGCCCACGCCTGCGCCCACGTCCTGGCCCACCGCGCCCGCCTGCCGGCGATGGGCGGTTGGGAGGACGAGGTCAACACCGACCTGATCGCCGTCCTGGGCGGCCTGGGCCTCCTCCTCGCGAACGGTCACGGCGTTCAGGCCACGCAGGCCGGGCCGAGCGTGACGTACCTCAGCCAGGAGAACGCCGCCTTCGCCTACGGCTACGTCAACCGTGCCCTCGGCCTCGAGCGCACCCGAGAGCCGGTGTCGCTCCTGCGGTTCGGGCCGCCGGCGGAGATGGCGTCGGTGCGCTGCCCGTTCTGCGCCCACGGGATGAAGGTGCGGGGCGCCGCCGGCCGGCAGTGCCGCGTCGAGTGCCGCGAGTGCGGCAACACCATCGCCTTCGACGGTCGCCTGTGCCCCGTCGAGGACGACGAGCCCTGAGGGCTAAGAGGCGGCCGGGACGCGATCGGCCAGCGCATCCTGCACCGCCGCCCACAGCGCGTGCGTGAGTGCCGCCTGCGCCTCCTGGATGCGGTGGACGCTCTGGGATCGCGCCACGAGGCAGTACGCCACGGAGGGGTCCGACGCCATACGGCCGCCGTCGTAGCCGGACAGGCCGACGGTCAGCATGCCGCGCCGCTTGGCCTCCGTGAAGGCCATGATGAGGTTCTCGGAGTTGCCGCTGGTCGAGAAGCCCATGGCGATGTCGCCCTCCCGTCCGTGGGCGATGAGCTGGCGGGAGAACACCACGTCGAACCCGACATCGTTGGACAGGGCGGTGAGGACGGCGTGGTCTTCGACCAGCGACCGGGCGGCCAGCGGGATACCAACCGGCGGCTGGGTGTAGAGCTGGGCCACGCCGTCGGCGTCGGTGGCGCTGCCGCCGTTGCCGAACGCGAACAGGCGGCCGGCGGCGGCGAAGCGATCGGCCATCTCGGCCGCCACCTCCCGCACCATCGGGTCGGACGACTCGAGGGTGCGCGTCCGCAGCCGCGTGCTCTCGGTCCACTTCTCCCGGGCCGAGCGTGCCAGATCGGTGAGCAGCGTCTCCGAATCGGTCTCGTCGCCCTCGATGAACGGGTACAGGAAGTCGGTCGCCTCGGGGCTCACGATGCGGGCCCGATCGCGAAGCCGGCGTGCACCAGGACCAGGTCGCCAGACGAGACGGGGTCCATGAGCGACACGTCGATGCGCTCCAGCCCGTCGGGCGTGCGCACCAGCGCGCCGTCGTCGTCGACGCTCACCACCTCGGCCAGGCGGCCCTCGTCGCTGCAGGTGATGCAGACCTCCTCGGTGCACTCGGGCTCCTGGGCCTTGAGCAGGCCGGGATGCTCGAAGCACACGTGGGTCAGCTCCCAGAGCATGTGGTACAGGCGCACGAACTGCTCGGACGCCGCCAGCTCGTCGTCGGTGTCGAGCCAGATGACGTGGTCGGCGGCGCCGGCGGGTGGGCGGGGCCCGTGGCCGATCCAAATCGTCTCGACCCCCCATGCCCGGCCGCGGCGCATCACGTCGGTCACGGCCTCGTCGCCGGCTGGCGCGAGGGCCAGCACCATGTCGCCCGGGCGCACCGAGGCCCGCAGCGTGGCGACCTGGTCGGCGCCGGGCGGGACCGTGAGGGCGGCGAGGGCGCGCTTGCCCACGATGACGGGGTGCACGAACTCCACGGCCACGTGGTGGGCGTGGAAGGTCCAGCACGGTGACGCGCACCACAGCGTCGCCCCGGGTGCGCTGAAGCGGCGGGCCATGGCCAGCGCCGCCTGAGCCAGATCGTCCGCCATCGGGCCCAGGTCGGCCGCCCCGGCCTGCGCGTGCGTCTCGACTGCCGGTGTCGCGCTCACAGGACCATTCTCGCGCCGAGCCAGCGTTGCGTAGACTGTCGCCGGCGACACCCCCGGTTCCCGTGTCGGGATCACGGAGCGTGGTGGCGTCGGTACGAACTCCGGACGTTGGGGCGCGGGCGCCAAAGTTCCACCTGATTCGGCGCACACCTAGGTGTAGCCTTCTTCTACATGCACGTTGTCTAGGTGTGTGCGTCATCTACCCAGTCAGCGAAAAAGGATCCTTTCCATGGCTTCTGGTTCCAGGACTAGGCCCCCCCGCCAGCCGAGCACCTCGACGCCGGTCCCGGCGGGCGGTGGCGTCTCCACCGCTCCGGGCGGGTACGTCGACTGGCGGCAGAACCCGCTCGACCCGATGGCCCCGGTGGGCATCCGCTCGCGTGCCGTCGAGCCCGACACCTCCAAGATCCGCCTCGGCCCGCTCG
>JBOGIC010000124.1:0-6476 GCA_050744985.1 Acidimicrobiales bacterium | reverse complement strand
GTGCGGTTGGCCTCCTCCTCGTCGATGCGGCTCATGGCGAACCCGACGTGGATGAGCACCCAGTCGCCCACCTTGATCCCGCCCGCTTCGCCCTCGACGAGGTGGATGTTGACCTCCCGCCGCACGCCGTCGACGTCCGCAATGGCGCGGTGCTCATCCAGGTCGACGATTTCGACGAGTAGTCCGGGAATGCCGAGACACATGACGTGCTCCCTTGATTTCTCAGTTGGAAAAGTCGGCCGGCGGATACAGCTCCACCAGCACTGAACTATCGGTGCAGCTATTCATTCTCCCACCCGGTGCGACCAAAATGTGGAGGTCATCCGCGGGCGGCCGGCGCCTGTTCGTGCAGGCTGTCGTAACGGTCGAGCAGGCTCACGAGGATTTCGCGCACGTCGCGCAGCGACGCCACCGAGTCGTCCAGGGCGTTGCGACCCACGTCGGTGAGCACGTAGGTGCGCCGGGCGGGGCCGGCCTGCGACGGCTCCCACCACGAGCTCACCATCAGCTCCTTCTCCATCGACCGCAGGTAGCGGTAGAGCCCGCCGGGCTCGGCGCCGCGGATGCCCAGCCGGCGCACCTGCTCGAGGAGGTCGTAGCCGTGAGACGGTCCCTCGGCCAGCAGCAACAGCAGGCAGGGCCGGAGGTAGTGACGGGGGAGTGCCCCGCCGTTGGAGTCTCGGGCTGAGGGGCTCATCGGCTCTGGGCCTTCCTCTCTCGTTGGGCGGAACAGGCCTCCGCCTCCTCGGCGGACATCTGGCACCAGCACTCGGGGCTGCATGCGCCGTGGGCCGGCACCAGCAGGTCGCTGAATGCTGTCAGGTACTCCTCCTCGCCTTCGGTTAGCCCCGCCTCGGACAGGGCGTACCAATCGCCGTCCCGCACGAGCAACCCGTCCTCGACCAGGCGGTCGAGATACGTGAGGCCGACGCGGGCGTCCACCCCGAGGAACCGTTCGAGCGTGGGCGCGTCGACGACGTCACCGTAGCCCTCCCCCCGCAGCCAGTACATCAGCCGGAGGATCTCGCTACGCCAGTACAGCGCTCGGAGCGCTTCGGATTTGGGCGCGTCAGCGCTCATCGACCTCATCGGTACGGCCAACGGCTGTGTGGCCGGTGGATAGAGACAGTTTACATCTACAGGCCGGCTTGAGTCAGGGTTCGTTTATCCTGATGCGCGATGCCACGAGGAAGGAAGACGCCCATGGCACGGCGCTGAGCGAGCGCACGCCTGTCGTCCGGTCGGACGACGTCCCTCGCCGGCGCCCGGGCGTAGCCCCTCAGGCTGACTCCTCGGGCCTCGGCGAACCGAGACCGACAAAGGAGAAACCATGTCCGTCGTCGACGTGCCGCCCGCCGTCGCGCTGCTGGCCCCCATCGTCGAGAAGATCGTCGGGCCGCTGGCACCCGAGATCGACCGGGAGGGCCGCTACCCGTCCGAAGCCCTCGACGCGCTCGGTCGAGCCGGTTTGCTCGGCCTCGTCAGCGCCCGCGACGTGGGCGGCCTGGGGCAGGGCCACCGCGCCGCCGCCGTCGTCATCGAGGAGCTGGCCCGCCATTGCGCGTCCACCGCCATGGTCGTGCTCATGCACTACGCCGGGACGGCCGTGCTGGAGGACCACGGGCCCGAGGACGTCCGCCGCCGCATCGCCGCCGGCGACTACGTCACGACCCTGGCCTTCTCCGAGGCGTCGTCGCGCAGCATGTTCTGGGTGCCGACGAGCACGGCGACAGCCAACGGCGCCGGCGCCGGCGTGATGCTCGACGCCAAGAAGAGCTGGGTGACCTCGGCCGGCCAGGCCACGGGCTACGTGTGGTCGAGCCGGCCCGTGGCGGCGGACGGCTTGTCGACGATCTGGCTGGTGCCCGCCGGCGCCGCCGGGCTGACGGTGGGGCCGGCGTTCGACGGGCTCGGGTTGCGGGGCAACGAGTCCCGCCCGATGACGGCCGAGGCGGTGGAGGTGGCCGGCAGCGCCCGGCTGGGCCCGGACGGCGGGGGCTTCGACATCATGCTCGGCGCTGTCCTGCCCTATTTCCAGGTGATGAGCGCCGCCTTCTCGATCGGCACCGCCGATGCGGCGACGACCAAGGCGGCGGCCCACGCGGCCGCCACCCGCTTCGAGCACCTCGATCAGTCCTTGGCGGAGAACCCGGTGACGCGCCACCACGTCGCCCGCATGCGGGTCAAGACCGACATGGCCCGGGCCCTGCTGCTCGACGGCCTCGCCGCCCTGGAGAACGGGCGCGACGACGCCATCCTGCGGGTGCTCGAGGTGAAGGCGGCGGCCAGCGAGACGGCGGTCGAGGTCACCGACCTGGCCATGCGCGTGTGCGGGGGTGCCGCCTTTCGGAAAGAGGTCGGCGTGGAGCGGCATTTCCGCGACGCCCGGGCCTCGACGGTCATGGCGCCGACGACCGACACGCTCTACGACTTCATCGGCCGGGCCGTCTGCGGCCTACCCCTCTTCTGATGGCCGCGCTCCGCATGGGTGCGGTCGCCTACGACCCCAAGGTCGTCACGATCTGGGAGGGCTTCCGCGACTGGTTTGCCGCCAACGACCTGGACTTCGACTACGTCCTCTACTCGAACTACGAGCGTCAGGTGGAGGCGCTGCTCGCGGGTGAGGTCGACGTGGCCTGGAACTCGCCGCTGGCCTGGGTGCGGGCTCGCCGCCTGGCCGGCCTGCGTGGCCCGAACGCCATCGCCCGCGTCGAGGCCGTTGCCATGCGCGACACCGACCGCGACCTCACCTCCGTCGTGATCGTGCTCGACGACAGCGTGATCGATTCGGTGGCCGACCTCGCCGGCCGGCGGGTCGGGGTGGGCGCCGTCGACTCGCCCCAGGCGACGCTCATCCCGCTGTGGCATCTCGGCCAGGAGGGCGCCCAGGAGGTGGAGGTCGTCCACCACGACATCGGCGTGGGCAAGCACGGCGACCACATCGGCGGCGAGCGGGAGGCCGCGCTGGCGCTGCTCGCCGGGCGGGTGGACGCCGCCTGCATGATCGACGGCAACCATCTCGCGTTCAGCCGGGAGGGCACGCTGGCCCCGGGGCGCACCCGCATCCTCACGGAGACGCCGCCGTTCGACCACTGCAACTTCACCGTGCGCGAGCGCACCGAGGAGATCGACCGGTTCCGCGCCCTGCTGCTGTCGATGTCCTACGAGGACCCGGCGGTGCGGCCGCTGCTCGACATGGAGGGGCTCACGGCCTGGTGCGACGGCCGCACGTCCGGCTACGGGCCGCTGGAGGCGGCGGTGACGGAACGGGGCTTCTACGCCGAGGACGGAGCGGTCACGGCCGCCGGCTATAGGCCGTGACCACGGCGCTGGATCTCGGCGAGCTGGGCCTCGACCGGGGCGGGCACCTGCTGGTACAGCGGGCGCTGGCCGACGACGGAACGGTCGAGGTCACCGGGTCTTCCCCGGAGCTGGCCGTGCACCTGCGCACGTGGTGCCGCGAGCGGGGGCACCGGTTCGTGGCCGACGGTTCGTCCTACCGGATCGAGCGGGCGGCCCACGACCGATGGCGTGACGCCGAGCGCGCCGGCGGCCGCGATGCCATCGTCGCCCGGCCGCCGTCGACGTGGGGTCTCGCCGCCCGGGGCGCCGTGATCGAGCCGGGCGGGCCGTCGTTCCCGTTCGCCCTCGACGACAAGGCCCAGGTCTGGTCGGGAGCGGCCGCGGCCATCTACCGCCAGGCCGTCGCCAACCAGTGGGACCCGGCCACCGCCGTCGCCTGGGACGCGCCGATCGACCTGCCGCCGGAGGTCGAGGCGGCCGTCGTCCAGGTCATGACGTACCTCGTCGAGAACGAGAACGCCGCCCTCGCCGTCCCGGCCCGGTTCCTGGGCCAGGTCCACCCCCACTTCCGCGAGGTCGTGCAGGTCCTGGCTGTCCAGGTCGCCGACGAGGCCCGCCACGTGGAGGTGTTCAGCCGCCGGGCGGCCCTGACCGGGGGCGAGCCCGGCCTGTCGACCGTGGGCGGCCAGGCGTCGCTGCTCACCCTCCTGCAGGAGCCCGACTACGCGGTGGCCCACTTCCTGCTGTCGGTGCTGGGGGAGGGCACGTTCCTCGCCCTGCTCGCCTTCATCGAGGACCACGCCCCCGACCCGGTGACGCGCCAGGTCACCCACCTCGCCCTGGCCGACGAGAGCCGCCACGTCGCATTCGGCATGGCCCACGTCGAGGAGGTACTGCGCCAGGACCCGTCGCTGCGAGCCCGGCTCGCCACGGCCATCCGCCGCCGCCACGATGCCCTCGCCGGTACCGCCGGCCTCAACGCCGACGTTTTCGACGCCCTCGTGCTGCTGGCCGCCGGCTCGTGGGCACCGGCCGACATCGCCCGCGGCTATGACGCCGTGCTGGGCCTCCAGGCCGAAATGGCCGCCGGACGCCGTCGCCGGCTGGTCAAGCTCGGCTACCCGCCGTCGGACGCGGCCGACCTGGCGGCCCTGCACACCCGCAGTTTCATGTGAGTTGAGTAAAAAGTCGGCTATTTACCGACTTTTTACTCAAGCGAGGGCGGTGAGGCGGTCGGCGACCTTGTTCACGGCCGACACGAAGTCGTCGCTGGGCTCGAAGTCGAGCACCGGGACGCCGGCCTTGTCGGCGTTGATGGCCGCCTCGCTCCACGGCAGCTCGCCGTCGAGGTGGAGGCTGTGCAACTCGCAGTACTGCTGGATCGCCTCGGCGTCGGTGGCCGTGCGCAGCTTGTTGGCGATGACGGCCACCCGCTTGATCGGCAGCTCCTTGGCCAGGCCGGCCATGCGCCGGGCCGTCTCGTAGGACCGGTAGTACGGCTCGACGACGAGGAACAGGTAGTCGACGTTGCGGGTGGTGCCCCGGCTCAGGTGCTCGGGTGAGGCCTCGAGGTCGAGGATCGTGACCGAGTCCTCCCGGTGGGCGATGTCGTTCATCAGGCCCGACACGGTGGCGTGCGACGTGCACAGGCACCCCTCGTCGGCGTGCTGGGGCATGCACATCATCAGCACCCGCACGTGGTCGGGGGCCGGGATGGAGTGGGTGTCGAGCACCAGGTCGATCGGGTCCTTGAGGGCCATGGTGCCGCCCAGCTTTCGCGACACGAGCGACGTGGGCAGCGGCTGCAGCGCCTCGGCGGCCACCCGGTCGACGCCCAGAGCGACGGCCACGTTGGGGTTGCTGTCACCGTCGATGACGGTGACCTCCCGTCCCTGGCGCGCCAGCAGCCGGGCGAGGGTGGCGGAGAAGGTGGTCTTGCCGGCGCCCCCCTTGCCGGCGACGGCCACGCGCAGGGAACTCAAGCCAACGGTTCGATCGGGCTCGCCTGGACGATGCTGTCGTACCGGTCGAGGTAGGCCGACAGGTACCGCCGGCCCTCACGCAGGGCGCCAGCCCAGGCGTGGAGCCACTCGATGCCCTCCTCGGTGAGCCGGTAGCTGCGCCGCGCCGGGCCGGCACTCGAGTGCTCCCACCACGACTCGACCAGACCGTCCTTCTCCATGACCCGCAGGGCCCGGTACAGGCCGCCCGGGTCGACGTTGCGAAGGCCGAGATTGCCGATCTGCTCAAGCAGGTCGTACCCGTGGGCCGGCGTCTCGGCGATCAACAGCAGCAGGCTGGCCCGGAGGTAGTTACGGGGAAGACCACCCTGCGCCTCGTCCTGGCTGATCCTCATGCACGGGCCTCCTGGCTGAGCTCGAATGCGGGGCAACCCTCCGTGCAGTCGCTGTCGGTGCCTTCCGGAGGGAAGCAGTGGGGGCAGTCGGGGCCGCACTCACCGTGGGCCTGGTGGGTCAGGTCGTCGAAGGACTCGGCGAACTCGAGGCCACCCTCGCGCCGGCCCAGCTCCGAGAGCATGTACAGGTCGCCGATGCGCTCGATGAGCCCCTCCTCGACCAGCTGGTCGAGGTACTGGATGCCCGTCGACGCGTCGACGCCGAGGAACCGCTCGATCACGCTGGCGTCGACCTCCTCGCCGAAGCCCTCACCCCGCATCCAGAACATGACCTGCAGGATCTCGCTTCGCCAGAACATCGACTTGAGCGCTCCGCAGTGCGGTGCATCAAGTGTCTCGCTCAAACCCAAGCCTCCAGAACAACCGGCGACGCCCTATAGCATCGCGCTCAACGGACCGCTCAAGCAGCCGTTCCTACAGACTCCTGACATCCATACCTCTCTGGATGAGGAACGCCGGTGGCGGGTAGATACTTCCACCTGACGGCCGCACCAGATAGGTGTAGTCTACATCTAGTTCGACCCAAAAGGGGGGGTCTGCTCAATGGCGACCACAGGTTCCGGAAAAGGGCGGTCTACGACCCGCCGCCCCGCTAGCCGTGAAGAGACGATGCCCGTGCCGTCAGGCGGCGGCGTCTCCACCGCTCCGGGCGGGTACGTCGACTGGCGGCAGAACCCGCTCGACCCGATGGCCCCGGTGGGCATCCGCTCGCGTGCCGTCGAGCCCGACACCTCCAAGATCCGCCTCGGCCCGCTCG
>JBOGIC010000123.1:0-1865 GCA_050744985.1 Acidimicrobiales bacterium | reverse complement strand
CGGTGGCGGGCGCGGCTGGCCAGGACCAGGGCGGCGCCGGCGCCGGCGGCGGTTGCGGCGGCGATGCCGCCGACATAGGCGGCCCGGCGACCGGCGAGGAGCTGGCGGACGGCCGATCGCTCACCGGCGGCTTCCAGGGCGGCCAAGACCTCGGCCAGCAGGCCGGGGGCGGGCTCGAGTACCTCGGTACGGAGCTGGTGGAGGACCCGCAGCAGCTTGCGGTACTGGGCCACCTCCGCCTGGCACCGCAGGCACGCCTCGACGTGCCGGTGGACCGGGAGGTCGGCGACGGTGGTGCCGTCGATGATGCCGGGCAGCGCCGCCGCCACGGCCTCGCATGTCACGCCCACCTCGGCCTGGCGCCGGCTAGACGGCATGGGCCTTCTCCTCTCCGCGCATCGGGAACAGCCGCTCCCGCAACTTCCGGCGGGCCCGGTGCAGGCGCACCTTCGCCGCCGCTTCGCTGATGCCGAGCTCGTCGGCGATCGCCCCGTGGGGGAGGTCGTACACGTCCCGCAGCACCACCACGGCCCGCAGCCGCGGCGGCAGTTCGGCCAGTGCGTCCGTGACCCGATCGCGAAGGGCACCCGCCTCGGCCATGGACTCGGGATCGACCTCAGGGCGAGGGTCGCTGACCGGCTCGTCGTCGGACAGCTCCTCGTGACGGCCCTTGGCGCGGCGGGTGAGGTGCGTGGACGCGCAGTTGGCCGTGATCCGGTACATCCAGGTGGAGAACCGGGCGTCGCCGCGGAAGCGCTTGATGCTCCGGAAGGCGCGGAGATAGGCGTCCTGCACCACGTCTCGGGCGTCCTCCTCGTCACCGGTCAGCCGGTAGGCCAGCGTGTAGATGTCGGCGTGGGTGGCGCGAACCAGCGCTTCGAAGGCGGCCTTGTCGCCGCCCTGGGCCGCTGCGACGAGCGCAGCCTCCTCTTCTGGGCTTACCACCACCGAATCTGACCCCGATCTGGCCGGAGGAGTTACGCCTGGGCTACCGGGTCTCGCGGTGGACGGTGTGGGTGCGGTCCCAGCGGCAGTACTTCTTGAGCTCGAGGCGCTCGCGGTCGTTCTGCTTGTTCTTGGTCGTGATGTAGTTCCGCCGCTTGCACTGCTCGCAGGCCAAGGTGACCTTGACCCGCTTCTCACCCTTGGCCATGTGTCCTCCTTCTGGTAGCGGCGGGCGGACTCGAACCGCCGACCACTCGATTATGAGCCGAGCGCTCTGCCAACTGAGCTACGCCGCCAGGTTGTCGTGTTCTGGCGAGCCCCCTGTCGGAATCGAACCGACGACACCAGCCTTACCATGGCTGTGCTCTGCCGACTGAGCTAAGGGGGCCGGTGCCTCCGGCAGGAGACCAACCGACCCGACATGATATCCGTCACCGTCCGTCTCGCCCGCCCGGAAGACGCCGAGGCGATCCGCTCGATCTACAACCCGGAGGTCACCGGGTCGACCGTGACCTTCGACCTGGTGCCCCGGTCGCCCGCCGACCAGGACGGGTGGCTCCGCGAGCACGCCGGCGGCCACCCGGCGGTGGTGGCGGTCGACGGGGACGGCGAGGTCGTCGGCTTCGGCTGCCTGGCCCCCTACCGGAGCCGCCCCGCCTACGCGACGACCGTCGAGGACTCGGTCTACGTCCGCCGCGACCAGCAGCGGCGTGGGGTCGGCAAGGCCATCCTGGCCGAGCTGGTCGAGCTCGCCACGTCGCACGGCTTCCACGCCGTGATCGGCCGCATCGTCGACGGCCACGAGGCGTCCATCAATCTCCACCGGTCGTGCGGATTCGAGCTGGTCGGCGTCGAGAAGGAGGTCGGCCGCAAGTTCGGCCGCTGGCTCGACGTGGTCGTCATGGAGCGCCTCCTGTAGG
>JBOGIC010000122.1:0-2147 GCA_050744985.1 Acidimicrobiales bacterium | reverse complement strand
GGCGTACAACGCCGCGACGGAGAACCAGCGGGGCATGGTGATCCCGGCCGAGATCACGATCTACGAGGACCGGTCGTTCACCTTCGTCACCAAGACGCCGCCGACCCCCGTGCTGCTCCGGGCGGCCGCCGGCGTCGACAAGGGGTCGCAGACGCCCGGGCGCGAGGGGGCGGGCACGGTCACCGATGCCCAGGTGGCCGACATCGCCCGCACGAAGATGCCCGACCTCAACGCCAACGACCTCGATGCGGCCAAGCGCCAGGTCGAGGGCACCGCCCGTTCGATGGGCATCACGGTCAGGAAGTAGCCATGGGGAACAACACGCGCAAGGCCAAGCACTACCAGGACGCCCTCCGGCGCTTCGACCCGGCCCAGCAGCACGGGCCCGGCGAGGCCGTCGACCTGGTCAAGACCCTGTCGTGGGCCAAGTTCGACGAGTCGGTCGAACTGGCCGTGCGCCTCGGCGTCGACCCCCGCAAGGCCGACCAGATCGTGCGGGGCACGGTCGGGCTGCCGGCCGGGACGGGCAAGGCGGTGCGGGTTGCCGTCTTCGCCGCCGGCCCCCAGGCGGCCGAGGCCCGGGAGGCCGGGGCCGACATCGTCGGGGCCGACGACCTCGCCGAGCGGGTGCAGGGCGGCTTCCTCGACTTCGACGTGGCCATCGCCACGCCCGACCTGATGCGGTCCCAGGTGGCCAAGCTGGGTCGCATCCTCGGCCCCCGGGGCCTGATGCCCAACCCGAAGACGGGCACGGTCACCGACGAGGTCGCCAAGGCGGTCAAGGAGTTCAAGGGCGGCCGGGTCGAGTACCGCACTGACCGGTACGGCAACATCCACGTCCCCATCGGCAAGGTGAGCTTCGAGCGCCGGGCCCTGCTCGAGAACATGCGGGCCGTGGTCGACGAGCTGATCCGGGCCAAGCCGGCCGCCGCCAAGGGCCGCTACATGAGAGGCATCACCGTCGCCTCCACCATGGGCCCCGGGGTGAAGGTCGACCCCAACCCCATGAGGGCCCTCGAAGACGAGCTCACCGGGGCCACCGGCTAAGCTCCGCTCAGTTCAGTTCGTTACCGCAGACATCCGGTGCGCTCGCGCGCAATGGCCTGAAGGCCGCCTGACGAGGTGACGGCTCCTCCGGGAGGCGTCGCGCGCCGGCTTGCGTGGCCCGAACGCCGTGCCGGTCCCGTCGAGGAGGAATGTTGGACAATCCCCGTCCGGAGAAGGTCGCCGTGGTCGACGAGGTGCGGTCGCGCCTCTCGTCGGCCAGCGCCGCCGTGCTCACCGAGTACCGGGGCCTCAACGTCAAGGATCTTGCGACGCTGCGCGGCTCGGTCCGCGAGGCGGGCGGCGAGTACAAGATCTACAAGAACACGCTGGTGCGCCTGGCCGTGCGCGACCTCGGCCTCACCGAGGCCGCGGACCTGCTGACCGGTCCGACCGCCATCGCCTTCGTCGAGGGCGACGCCGTGCTGGTGGCGAAGTCGCTTCGCGATTTCGCCAAGACCAATCCCAATCTGGCGATCAAGGGCGCGGTCCTGGGCCAGTCGGTGCTGAGCGCCGCCGACGTCAGTGCCCTGGCCGACGTGGCGCCGCGCGAGGTGCTGCTGGCCCAGTTCGCCGGCGCCCTGGCCGCACCGCTGCAGAAGTTCGCCGGCCTGCTGGCGGCGCTGCCTCGTAACTTCGCCTACGGCCTCAAGGCCCTCATCGACCAGAGGGGCGGCGAAGCCGCCCCCGGTGACACAGGGACCGAGGCCCCCACGGCCGAGGCGCCCGTCGAGGCGCCCGTCGAGGCGCCAACGGAGACCGCCACCCCCGAGCCCGAGCCCGAGACCCCCGCTCCCGCCCCCGCGAGCGAGACAGAAACCACACAGGAGTGAGCATGGCAACCAAAGAGGAGATCCTCGACAGCATCGCCGGCATGACGGTGCTCGAGCTGTCCGAGCTGCTGAAGGAGTTCGAGGAGCGCTTCGGTGTCACCGCCGCGGCGCCGATGGCCGTGGCCGCGCCGGGCGCGGGCGGGGGGGCCGCCGAGGCCGCGCCGGTCGAGGAGGAGCAGGACGAGTTCGACGTCGTCCTCAAAGAGGTCGGCGACAAGAAGATCCAGGTCATCAAGGAGGTGCGGGCGCTCACCAACCTCGGCCTCAAGG
>JBOGIC010000121.1:0-8247 GCA_050744985.1 Acidimicrobiales bacterium | reverse complement strand
GCCGCGGCCCCTCCTGGCGCGCCAGGCAGGAGGCGAGGATCGGCGCCAGCGGGCTGTCGTCACCGATGATCGGCTCGGCGGGCACAGCCGTCACGGTACGGGGCTGCCGTCCCAGCCCGATCCTGGCGCCTGGCGCGCCGGCCATCGCGTCAAGCGGGAGCTCCCGAGGACCGCCACCGGCTCACCCGCATATCCTGCTGTGCCGGCGTGACGCTCCGGTCGACGGCGCGTGTCGATTGCGTGAACGGGGAGCGGCCGGCCAGTTCGGCGTAGCACCCGGAACCGTCGAGCCTTGCTCGCCTGGTCGTCGAACCGCGCAGTCGCATGGCCCGGACTGTAGGCCTGGACGCCCGCTCAGGCGTTGGCGACCAGCTTGGCTGTGATGTCTTCCAGGGTCGCCCGGCCGGACCCGGTCACCACGATGCCCGTGTTGCCCTTGTAGACGACGATCAGCTCGGTGCCGCCGGAGGTCTTCCCGTAGATGCCGGTCGCACCGGCGATCGTCACGTTCTGCGACGTGGCCAGCTGGGAGGCCACGGCGTCCACGCCGACCTGCGGGTTCACGTTGGCGCCGGGGGCGAACACGATGGCGAACGCCTCGGCGACGTTCTTGCCGCTCTTGACGACCATGCGCCCCTCGACGCTTTCGAGGTTCGCCGGGTCGGTCCGGGACACGATCCCGTTGCGCACGGCCTCGACGTCCGACGGCGGCGCGGCGCTGAGCGTGTACCCCGAAATCCCGCTGAATACGCCGCCGCCCAGGGTGGCGGGCACCTCGGTGAACTTCTTCTCCGCGTTGTCGCCGGCGCCGGACATCAGCGCGAACCCGATCAGCCCGAGGACGACGACGGCGGCCACGGCGCCGGCGACGATCGCCATCGTGCGGCCGCCTCCACCACCTCCACCGCCTCCGCCACCGGAGACCGGCGGGTACGACGGCGACGGGCCGCCACCGGCGGGGGCCCAGCCGGTCGGCGACGACAGCGAGGGCTGGCGTTCCTCCGACCAGTTGGGCGCCGCGGCGGGCCGCGGCGTCACGGTGGTGGTGGCGCGCGGTGCGCCTCCGTCGATCTGCTGCGCCGCCTGGCGAAGCCGGCTGGCCAGGTCGTTAGCGGTCTCGGCCGCGTTGTTGTCAGTGGACTTGGGCATGGTGCGCTCCCTTCACCTGCTCTCCACAACAATTGTCGGCATGCCGCGGAGCCATCTGAAGCCGTTACGGGCCGCCAACGAACAAGTGAGGCAAGAGGAGGCGCCAGTTCGCCTCCGGAATCGTCCTCTGTGGCACAACCACCTGCGCTTCCGCCGCCCTCGACGCGAACTGGCGCCTCCTCTTCCGAGCGGGTTGTTCGTTGGCGGTCCGTTACAACCATTGGTCCTTTCCTTCGTGCTCGTGACCGCGTGCACACGCGGCGACGAGGCGGCGATCTCCTCCCCGTCGACGACCGCGACCACCGCGACGGCGGCAACGGTCTCCACGACTACGGCCGCTCCCCCGACGACCGTCGCCGGGCCCGACCCGTGTGCCGCATCCGCCCTGGCCATCGAGGCGGGCGAGGGGCGGGCGGCGTTGGGCCACGGGCTGTCGGTCTACGAGCTGCGGAACACGTCCTCCGAGGCGTGCCGCATGTCCGGCTATCCGACGGTCACCGTCGTCGACGCGCAGGGGCGGGTGCTGGCCGAGGCGCAGCGTGGGCCCGGCCGCATCCTGCCCGACCGCCCGCCGGCGTCGGTGGTGGTGGCGCCCGGCGCCCGGGCCTACGTCGGCGTCGAGTCGCCCAACGTCTGCGGCGACGGCGTCCGGCCGGCGGCGGCCGACGCAGTGCGGGTGACGCCTCCGGGCACGACCGGGGCGCCGCTGACGGCGGTGGCGACCATCGCCGTGTGCCCGGGCCAGGCCGTGCTCGTCTCACCGGTCCGGGCGACCGAAGCCGACTTGACCCGGTAACGCAGCGGAAACACCCTTGCGCGACCATGGGCCGGTTGGGTGACCTCCTCGACGGCTACGCGTCGCACCATGCCTGGGACGAGATGCTCGATCCCGACGGCGCGGCGCGCGCGCCGTACCGCTCCCTCTACGACGCGCTCCGCACCTTGTCGGCCGAGGACTTCGCCAGCCGCTGTGTGAGCCGGGACCGCAGCCTCAACGACCAGGGCATCACGTTCTCCCTGTTGGGCGAGGAACGGCCCTTCCCCCTCGACCTCGTGCCCCGCGTGCTGTCCGGCTCGGAGTGGTCGCTGATCGAGCGCGGGGTGGCCCAGCGGGTGCGGGCGCTCGAGGCGTTCCTCGGGGACATCTACGCCGACGGCCGGATCCTCTCCGACGGCATCGTGCCGCGGCGGCTGATCCTCACGTCCGCCCACTTCCACCGGGCCGCGGCCGGAATCGAGCCGCCCAACGGCGTGCGCGTCCACGTGGCCGGCATCGACCTGGCCCGGGACCGCGAAGGCCGGTTCTGTGTGCTGGAGGACAACCTGCGCACCCCGTCCGGCATCTCCTACGTCATCGCCAACCGCCGCACGATGGCCCACGTGTTCCCGGGCCTGTTCACGAGCCATCGGGTGCGGCCGGTCGACGGGTACCCGGCGCGGCTGCTCGAGGCGCTGCGCGCCTCGGCGCCGACCGGAGTCGCCGACCCGACGGTGGTCCTCCTCACCCCGGGCGTCTTCAACGCCGCGTACTTCGAGCACACGTTCCTCGCCCGGCAGATGGGCGTCGAGCTGGTCGAGGGCACCGACCTCGTCTGCCGGGAGAATGTCGTCTACATGCGGAGCACCGAGGGCGAGCAGCGCGTCGACGTGGTGTACCGCCGCGTCGACGACGACTATCTCGACCCGCTGCACTTCCGCCCGTATTCGGTGGTCGGCTGCCCCGGCATCCTCAACGCGGCGCGGGCGGGGAACGTCACGGTCGCCAACGCCGTCGGCAACGGGGTGGCCGACGACAAGCTGATCTACACGTACGTCCCGGCCATGATCCGGTATTACCTGGGTGAGGACGCGCTGCTGCCCAACGTCACGACCTACCGGTTGGGCGAGCCCGACCAGCTCGACCACGCCCTGGGCCGGCTCGACGAACTGGTGGTGAAGCCGGTGGACGGATCGGGCGGCCACGGGCTCGTCATCGGGCCGCAGGCGAGCGACGAGGAGCTTCACCGGTTGCGCGAGAAGGTGGTTGCCGACCCGCGGGGCTGGATCGCCCAGGAGCTGGTGAACCTGTCGACGTCGCCCACGTACGTCGCCGACCGGTTGCGGCCCCGCCATATCGACCTGCGCCCGTTCGCGGTCAACGACGGTGAACGGGTCTGGGTCGTGCCGGGCGGGCTCACGCGTGTGGCGCTGCCCGAGGGGAGCCTGGTCGTGAACTCGAGCCAGGGCGGCGGGTCGAAGGACACCTGGGTGCTGGCCGGCCGGGGCGGCGCCGGACGCGAGCCGCAGGAGCAGCCCGAGACGGTGTGGTTCCCGGCGGCGCCGATCGCCTCGGACCATCCCGATCCGGGGCCGGCGGTCGACCAGAGCCAGCAGCAGCAACAGCAGCAGCAGCGGTGCTGAGCCGGATCGCGGAGTCGCTGTACTGGCTCGGGCGGTACGTCGAGCGGGCCGAGGACACGGCCCGCATCCTCGACGTGTACGTGATGCACCTGCTCGAGGACCCGTCGGTCAGCGAGGACGCCCTGTGCCGCGGGCTGCTCGGCGTGATGGGCGTCAAACCCCCGCCGGGCGAGCTCGACGCGACACGCGTCACCGACGTTCTCGCCTACGACATGTCGGGCGGATCGTCGATCGTGGCCGCCCTCGTGGCCGCGCGCCAGAGCGCTCGTGGCATCCGCGAGGTGTTGTCGTCGGAGATGTGGGAGTGCCTGAACGGCACGTACAACGAGCTGATGGCGCGGGTCGATCGGGCCACCCGGACGGGGCCCCATTCGTTCTGCACGTTCGTGAAGGACCGGGCGGCGGCGCTGGCCGGGTTGGCCGACTCGACGATGAGCCGCGACGACGGCTGGCGGTTCCTCGTGCTGGGCCGCAGCCTCGAACGTGTCGACATGACCACGCGCATGCTGCTGGCCCGCTGCGGGTCGCGGTCGACGGCGGCCGAGTGGGTGACGACGTTGGCGTGCTGCTCGTCCCACCAGGCCTTCCTCCGCACCTACCGGCGCGGGGTCGAGCCCGGGCTCGTGGCCGAGTTCCTCCTCCTCGACCGCCTGTTCCCACGCTCCGCGTTCCACGCGCTGGCCCTGGCCGAGTCCTGCCTGGCCGAGCTGGACCCGGCGGCAGCCGCGGCGGGACGGGCCGGCGCGGTTGACGAGGCCCGCCGCATCCTCGGCCGGGCCCGCACCGAGCTGGAGTTCCTGCGCGTCGACGAGCTCATGGCCGACCTCCCCAGCCAGCTCCAGTCGCTACAGCGGGCGTGCGCCGAGGCGGGTATCGCCGTGACCCAGCGCTACTTCCGGCACGCGTCCAGCAAGGAGTGGAACGTCGAGGCGAGCGCGGCCCGGCCATGACCTGGCGCCTGCGCATCAACCACCGCACCGGCCACCGGTACGAGAACGAGGTCGTCTCGTCCTACAACGAGGCGCGGCTCATGCCGCTGTCGACACCAGAACAGCTGGCGATCGAGGCGGAGGTGGTCATCGAGCCGGCTGTGCGCTCGTTCCGCTACTGGGACTACTGGGGCACCCTGGTGCACGCCTTCGACATCCACGACCCGCACACCGAGCTGGTCGTGACGGGCACGTCCGTCGTCGAGACGGCCGCCCCCCGCCCCATCCCCGACGACATGGGATGGGCAGCGCTCACCGACCCCGCCGTGCGCGACCGGTTCACCGAGCTGCTGGCGCCGACCGACTACGTGCCGCTCGACGACCAGATCGCCGGTGCCGCGGCCGCCCTGGCGGACGGCAACACGCCGGCCGGCACCTGCCGGGCGGTCGGCGAGTGGGTGCGTGACCGCCTGCGGTACCAGACGGGCTCCACCACGGTGTCGACGACCGCGCTGGATGCGCTCCACCAGGGCACCGGCGTCTGCCAGGACTTCGCCCACCTGTCGCTGGCCCTGCTACGGGCGGCGGGACTCCCGTGCCGCTATGTGTCCGGCTATCTCCACCCGACCGAGGGTGAGGAGGTCGGCACGACGGTCGCCGGCCAGAGCCACGCGTGGATCGAGGCGTGGCTCGGGGACTGGTACCCGTTCGATCCCACCAACGGGCGAGACGTGGGCGAGCGCCACGTCGTCGTGGGGCGCGCCCGCGACTACGCCGATGTCGCCCCCCTCAAGGGAATCTTCCACGGTGGCCCCGCCTGCGCGCTCGAGGTCACCGTGGAGTTGACGCGGCTCGCCTAGGCGAGCGTGCGGCGGACCGCGCTCGCCGCCACGGTCACGGCCTCGAGCCCGGCCTGGGGGTCGCGCTCGATGTCGCGGATCAGCGCACTCAGCTCGTGGACGGCGTCCGCACGATCGGCGAGGAACCGGCGGGCGGCCGGCACGGCTTCCTCGTCGGGGTGCTCGGTGAGGGCACGGCGCGCCGCCCGGCGGCGCAGCCCGGCGAGGTCCTCGACCAGGCCGAGCCACGCGGCGCGGGACCACCGGTCGGTGAGGGTGGCGGCGTGCAGCCGGTCGAGCAACCGGTCGACACCGAGCGCCTCGCTCATCACCAGGAGGGCGTGGGCGACGCCCGTGACCTCGCGGGCCGTCTCGCGCGCCAACTCGGCGACGTCGGGCACGACGGCCAACGTCGCGATGCCGGCCCACTGCCGGGCCGCCGGCGCCTCGACCCCAGTGTCCACGAGGGCCTCGGCGCGGCGGCGCACGCGGCGGCGCTGCAGGGTCGTGCCGAGGTCGGCGAGCTCGGCCTCGACCTGGACGTAGGCCGGACGGTCGCGGGCGACCGAGGTGGCGATGTCGCCCGCCTCACCGCGGCGGAGGTACGACCGGGTCAGGGACTCGAGCAGGTCGCTCACCGTCCGCGCCGCCTCGGCCGGGGCCGGCGTCTCCCCACCCTCTCCGTCGAGCTGCCGCCAGTAGGCGTCGGCCCCCGCCACGCCGGCCGCGATCCAATATGCGGCTGCGACCGAGGACGGCGTCGAACGGGTCTCGGCCGCCAGGCGGCTGACGAACGTGGGTCCCATGCGGTTGACGATCTCGTTCGCCATCCGCAAGGCGGTGAGCTCCCGGCGCAGGCGGTGCGTATCGAGATGGTGGGCGAACCGGTTCGACAGTGGCGACGGGAAGTACGACACGAGCAGCGCCCGGAGCGCGGCCTGGTCAGGGAGGCCGGAGGCGAGCAGCTGGGCGGTCAGGCCTCGCTTCGCGCCGGCGAGGACGACCGCCAGCTCCGGCCGGGTTAGGCCGGCCCCGGCCTCGGCCCGCACCCGCATCTCCTCGGTGCCGGGCAGGACCTCGACGGCGCGGTCGAGCACGCCCGCCACCTCGAGCTCCCGCATCGCCACCTCCATGGCGCCCGCCAGCGGGGCGGCGGTCGCCTGGGCCCGGCTGAGGGCGATGCTCTGCTGGGAACTGTCGCGCAGGACGGCGGCGACCACCTCGGTGCACACCTCCTCGAGGATGCGGTCGCGCTCCTCCCCCGTGATCTCGCCGGCCTCCATGGCCGACCGCAACAGGATCTTCAGGTTGACCTCGTGATCGGAGATGTCGACTCCGGCCGAGTTGTCGATGGCGTCGGTGTTGATCCGCCCGCCGCGCCGGGCGAACTCGATGCGGGCCCGCTGCGTGAAGGCCAGGTTGGCGCCTTCTCCCACGACCCTGGCGCGGATGGCCGAGCCCTCGACCCGCACCTCGCTGTTGGCCCGGTCGTCGACGGCCGGGTCGGGCTCGGTGCTGGCCCGCACGAACGTCCCGATGCCGCCGGCGAAGAGCAGGTTGACCGGCGCCTGCAGGATGGCGCGGATGAGGTCGGGCGGGGTGAGGTACGGCTCCTCGATCCCCAGGGCGGTGCGGGCGTGCGGGCTCAGGGTGATGCGCTTGTCGAGTCGTGACCACACGCCACCGCCGGGGCTGATCGCCGACCGGTCGTAGTCCTGCCACGACGACGACGGCTGGGCGAACAACCGGACGCGCTCCTGGTACGGGCGCTCAGGGTCGGGATCGGGGTCGATGAATATATCGCGGTGGTCGAACGCCGCCACCAGGCGAAGGCGGTCGGACCGGAGCATGAAGTTGCCGAACACGTCGCCCGACATGTCGCCGATGCCCACGACGGTCGTCGGCTCGGCTTCGATGTCGATGCCTAGCTCGAAGAAGTGGTGCCGGACTGCGACCCACGCGCCCCGCGCCGTTATGCCGAGCCGCTTGTGGTGGTAGCCGTGCGAGCCGCCGGAGGCAAACGCGTCGCCCAGCCAGAAGCCGCGCTCCATGCTGATCTGGTTGGCGAGGTCGGAGAAGCCGGCCGTGCCGCTGTCGGCGGCGACGACGAGGTAGGGGTCGTCGCCGTCCTGCCGGGTCGCGACGGGTACGACCCGGCCGCCGACCACGTTGTCGGTGAGCTCGAGGAGGGAGCGCACGAAGATCTCGTACGCCTCCCGCGGGTCGGTCGCGCCTGAGGCGGCGCCGTAGCGGCCCCGCTTCACGACGAAGCCGCCCTTGGCGCCGGTCGGCACGATCAACGCGTTCTTCAGCACCTGGGCCCGGACGAGGCCGAGCACCTCGCTGCGGTAGTCGTCGGGCCGTTCGCTGCGGCGCAGGCCGCCCCGCGCGACGGGGCCCCAGCGCAGGTGGACGCCCTCGACCTTCGGGCCGTACACGAAGATCTCGCGGAACGGGATGGGGCGGCGCACGCCCGGCACGGCCGCGCTGTCGAACTTCAGCGCCAGGTGCGTCCCCTCGCCGAAGTAGCGGTTGGTGCGCAGGGTCGCGTCGACGAGGGCGGCGAAGCTGCGCAGCACGCGGTCGTGGTCGAGCCGGGCGACGGCCTCGGAAGTCTCGTCGACCCGCCGGCGGATGTCGGCCACGTCGTCGGGCACGGCGTCGCGGCGGGGATCGAACCGGGCGGCGAACAGGTCGACGATCGCCCGCGCCGCCTGGGGGTTCTCGACGAGCACGTCCGCGACGTACGCCGTGGTGAACGGCGCGGTCACCTGGTTGCGGTAGCGGTGGTAGGCGCGCAGCAGCGCCACGTCCTCCCACGACATCCCGCCCCGCAGGACCATCCGGTTGAGCGAGTCGACCTCCGCCCGCCCGTGCCACAGTGCCGAGGCGGCGATGGCGAGGCGGGCGCCGTCGGCGGCGAGGTCGAG
>JBOGIC010000120.1:0-10156 GCA_050744985.1 Acidimicrobiales bacterium | reverse complement strand
AGCGTCGTCGTGGCGTGGGGCTCGGCGATGTCCTCGATCCACTGCTCGGCCCAGGACTCCGCCTCCACCAGCCCGCCGCAGAACGGGCAACGAGGCGGCAGGGGCGCCTCGACCGTCTCGTCGGGCTCACGGGAGGGGCGCTGGCGCCGGCCGTGACGGCCGTAGGCGTCGCCGGCTTTGCGGCCCGGGCGGCGGGGGTTGCCCTTGCGGGGCTTGGCGAACGGCGCCGCTTGGCGCTTGCCAGCCCTGCGCAGCTCCTCGACGAGCGCGGAGAGGCGCACGACCTCGGCCACCAGCTCGGCGTTGCGGTCGGCCATCTCGCGGACCAAGGCGTCGAGGCGGCGCGCCTCAGCCACGACCTCGTCGTAGCTCGGCCGCTCGTCGCCGGCCGCGGCCCCAGCCAGGACGACGGCCCGTTCCTCTTTCGTGGGGCCCTCCTGATCGGGAGCCCCCCTTCGCCCACTTCCCCGCCCGTGAAGTTACACTGATGTCATTCGCTGGTGGTGGATGGCGCTAAACAAGAACCGGTTCAGATTTCGCCGATGCCGGCCAGGTCGTCGAGGAGCTCGTCGATGTCACGCCCCCGGCGACGTGACCGGCGCGTAGACACGGCGGCGGGCCGGCAGCTGACGGTAGCAATCACCTCCAGCGCATCGATCCCGTCGGGACGGCCCGGCGGCCGCGGGCAGGATGGGGTTGCCCGTGTTCCCGCTTGCGGCAGACCAGCCGAGCCGACCATCTCGATCAGCAGACGTGCGTCGATGCCATGCCGCCCCTCCCCCGGGCTCGCCGCCGGAGCCGTGCCGTCGCCTGGGAGGTCGGGAGGTGTTGCATCCTCGGCCCGGGCGTCCCGGCGGCGTCGGCGCACGAACTAGACGATTAGCATAAAACGGACATACTTGTCCAGCTGCCCTAGGCGCTTGCGACGAAAGATCGACATATGTTGTCGATGAGCGAGCGCATCCCGACCGCGCGAGCGCCAGCGAGCCGGGCGGGGATGGGGGAACACGGCGTAGCCGTGCCTCGGGGGCGTAGCCCCCGAGGCAGCTGGGCGCTTTCGGTCACCGGCCCCTGAGCGTTGTGACTGATGATTTTCGAGCCGGCCGCTCGCGCCGTCGTACGGCCCGTGCGGATGGCCCCCACGCGGCCAGCCGATGCGAAAGTCAGCGGCCTTCTATGCCTTCTGGTCATCGGGTCGGGCGACGAGGGTGTCGAGGTCAGCCCGGGCGAACCATCGCTCGCCTTCTTCCATGACGTACGGCAGCCGGCCGGCGTTGGCCCATCGGGTGAGGGTGCGAACGGAGATCCGGTATTGGCGAGCTGCTTCAATCGCGCTCAGATAGGCCACCGTGCGACCCTCGTCCTTCGTGTTCATGGTGTGCGCCGTGCCTGAAGGCGGCCTTCCGACACGTCGAAGGTCATCAGCTCCAACATTCCTTCTCCGGCGGTGCCATTCCGTGGTCTTGGACGGCCACCGCTCTCGAGCCGCTCAAGCGTTCACCCGCAGCTCCGCTCGCGAATCTACAAAGTTGTTGCCTATTCGTCAAGATCCTGACGGAATATCCCCTTGGCGTCAATCCGTCAGAACCTTGACATTCCAAGCGCGTGGGTGCGAGAGTGAAGGCCACGGAGCAGAGGGAGTCCGACAGTGGTGTTCCGCAGGGGGAGGACGCAAATCGGCTCCCGGCGGGGCTATGGCCGCAGAGTTTGGGGGAGACCCTTCGCCTCCTGCGGCACCGCGCCCGGATCAGCCGCGATGAGTTGGCCGAAACGGCGGGCGTATCCGCTGGGGCCATCTCGAATTACGAGAACGACGTCTCGATGCCACCGGCGCGCACCCTTCGCCGGATTTGCTGGGCGCTGAGCGCGGCGCTCGGCCGCTCGAGTCAGGAGCTGTGGGCCCAGGTCGGCCTGCTGTTCGATCAGATCGACGGTTCGCAGGAATCCTCCGCGCCAGGGAAAGGCGCCGAATGAATCAAGGGCTCACGGCCGCCAAGGGCTCACGGCCGCCAAGCACATGCGGGCCCGCGCCGTCGGTGCCAGGTACCGGAGGACGGCGCCGGTAGCGCCCGATAGACGAGCATGCGGCCGTAGCCGAGGGGGCGCCGACGGCGAAGTCGGCGATCCCGTCGCCGTTGACATCCCAAACCGTGGACACGGCGGGCCCGAAGCGGAAGGCCCACCCGGACGTCGGCCAATCCGTCCACCGCGGCGCCGAAACCCGCCACGCCCGGAGGTGGAACGATGCGGACGATCGCCGGGATCCCAGCCAGGCCCGCTCCCGCGGGCGGCGTGAGGGAGACCATCGCCACCATCGCCCAGCAAGAGCCGCTTCGCTCGTGTTCGTTGCCTCATCCGCGCGCCCACTCGGCCCGGATAAATCGTTCAACACGCCTATTATGGTTGAACGGGTCATCGCCACGCCGCGCCCCGGGCCAGGGTGGCGGGCGCAAGCATTCCCGGCCGCGCGCGAACATGCCGCCAGGCGAGAAGGGAACACTGTGGCTGGGGCTGGGCACATCCTGGTGGTCGACGACGAACCGGCGTTCCGCACGCTGCTTCGGGTCTACCTCGAGGGCAAGGGCCACCGGGTCGACGAGGCTTGGGACGCCGACACGGCGTTAGTTAGAGCAGGCCCGCGCCGGCGTACCCGACGTGATCCTGCTCGACCTCGCGATGCCCGAGTCCGACGGCTGGGAGGTGTTGCGCGGCTTGCGCGGCGATCCGTTACTGGCCGAGGTGCCGGTCATCGTATTGACCGCCCGGGCTGACGAAAGCACCGAATGGCGAGCCAAAGACCTGGGTGCGGCGCGCTACGTGACGAAGTCGGTGAGCCTGGACGACCTTCTCCGGATGGTGGTGGACTTCCTGGCCTGAAGCGCTGGTCAGTCCAGTCCCAACCGTCCCTCCTCCAACGCCTCCCGTAAGAGGTCGACGAGCTCGGTGACCTGGGTCTTCGGTACGACCGCCAGCCCGAGGGTGTGGGCCTCCTCCTCGACGATCGGAGTGAGGTAGGCGGAATAGAGGAGCACGAATCCGCGGTAGCCGGTGTCTCGCAGCTCTCTGCCCACCTCGAGCCCGCTGAGACCGGGCATCCGCTGGTCGAGCACGATCGCGTCAGGCGGCGACCGCCGGCAGCATGCCAGTGCCTCCTCGCCGGACCCCACGTCCTCGACGGCAAACCCCATCATCTCCAGCCGGATGCGCAACATGGCCCGCACCCCGGGCTCACCGCTCAAGCCGTCGGTCTCAGGCTATCGATGCGATGTCCCGTGCGCCGTTGTCGGGCTGCCGGCTCCACGTGTGCACCTCGCAGACGCATTCGCTTCGAGAGTCACCTGGGTGCTCGGCCACCGATGGGCTGCACAGTCTCGCAACAGGATCGGGCTTCGGGGCGCGATCGGCATCCGGGCACATCCTCGAGGACGGAGGCGTCGTTGCCGTCGAGGCGTCTAGCGGGGTACACCCTCCCATCACGACGCCGGACGGCGTGGCCTGCGCCACGCGTCGTACAGAGACGCCACTGCTCGTCAACGTGCTCGAGGTGCTCGACGGCTGCTGTCCTCAGACCGACCGTGCGTGGGCGCGGCCGGCATCTGGGCCAAACTCACGGCGTGACCGGCGCGCCAGGTCGAGCTTCACGGCCCGGACGAGGTCGAAGCGGGCCTGCGTGCGCTTGGCCCAGAGGTCGCCGAGCTGGCAGCCCAGGTACGCGACGCCGCCGGCGATCATGGGGAAGAAGATGTGCTGGGCGGTTAGCTCGCCATTCAGCGTCGCGTTCAGGAACGCGTTGAGGCCGATGACGCCGACCACGTACAGCAGGACGGTGATGTGGAGGGCGGCCTGCCAGCGGTCGCGGAGACGATGGCCGACGGCGACCGAGATCGGAACCGCCGCCAGGAGCACGATCGGGAGCCCGCGGACCAGCCCGGCCAGATAGAAGTCCTCCGGCGCCGCGGTGCCGAAGAAGGTGAGGCTGCCGTACGCGAAGATGCTCGCGAGCAGGTCGACGAGCACGAACGCGGCCGCCCCCAGGACGACGGCGAGGCCTATGGTGGCGGGCCCGGGCTTTACGACCAGAGCGGACGGCGCGCCGGGCTCGACGCGGTCGTCACCCGCACCGGCCGCAGTGACGGCCCGGCCCTCGTCCCGTCGCACTGCCAGCCGCGCCAATGGCGCACCGACGAGCAGGATCACCGCCGCGGATCCGACTTGGGCGAAGTCCTCCGCCCCGGCCGTTCGGAGCAGGTAGGCGGCGCCGGCTCCCGACGCCGCCGGTATGAGTGCCAACAGACCGGCGCCGAGCGGCGCGCCCGAGGCACCATCGTGAGCGTCTTCAGGTCGCATCGTTGACCTCCTCTCGGGGAGCCGCCGTCGACCGACCTCCCCGGGTAGTGACGCTCGGGATACCGCCCGTGATACACGCCCCGCGACCGCGGCTGGCCCTCACGATCGCCCGCCGCCTCGAAAGGGGAGCATCAGTTAGGCTCGGTCCCAGGCCGGCAGGTTGCTGTGCGACTCACGCGGGTTTGTGCAGGTGGTGATCTGAGCGGCGACTCCGCGATGTGGGTCGGACCGGCCGTGCGCCACGGCGGCCAGATCCCCGTTTCCCAGCCGCGCAACGTCCCGAGGCGGGCCCGGGACTCCGCGCACTGATCGCCAGGCGACAGGCGCCGAACGAACTCCTCGATCAGACGCTGTGTGATGACGGGAGCCAGCAGGGCCCGCCGGCGGCGGCAACGCGCACAGTGGCCGGGCCGACTTGCCGGCGCCAGCCTTGCGTCATCCGCAGGACGATCCCCTTCAGGGACGCTCGAGCCTGATCCGGTCTCTCGCGGCATGGCGATCTCTCCGGTCTCGATGCTGTCAAACGGCCGGTCGCGCGCTTCAGCCACCCGCGATGCCTTCACGGGCTACGACACCACGGCCCGGCCAGCGAGTGCTGGTGAGCTGACGCGGTTGGCCTTCGCACAACTCGTCGATTTGGCGGCGCCTGGGGACTCCGCCCCTAGTCGAACCGAAAAGCAACGAAGACGAAGCCGTTGGCCTGCGCTCCAATGTCCCAAGTGAACTCCCGCAGCCGCGGCTGACCTCCGGCCAGGGTCGAGGGCACATCGGCTGGGGCCACGAAATCACACTCGAACGCGCCCGGGGACCCGGCGGGGGCGCACCTCGTGAGTGCCCATCGCTTGAGCTCCTCTTTCGGCGCCGGACGCCACTGGGCGAACAGCCGGTCGACCGCCCGTGAGTCCCGGGCGCAGGGCCGTGCGCGGGCCGGTGACCCGTCGAGATAGGCCTGGAAGACGCACGTCGCCGCCTCCTCGGGCGACGCCGGGGGCGAAGGCGCCGGCCAGCCGCATTCTCCGGCGCCCGAGACCGGGAGGGTCGTCGCCGTTCGCCCTCGCCGGCGCGTCTCACACGTCACGGCGGCATAGTCAATACCGTTCCAGGCGAACCGGGTGATGAGCGCCCCTCCGTCCGCGAACGAGGGTTCGTAATCGCTGCGGCCGACACTGATGTCGAGCAGGCCGTCGCCGTCGACGTCGGTCGTCTCGCCCGTGGAGTAGTCGCCGAAGAACCTCCCGCGGCCGGCGCTCGAGGTAGCCGGCTCGAACGACCCGAGGTCATCGACCCTTTGCGGGGTGACCCGGACGACGACGACGTAGTAGCTGTGCGCGCCGGTGGCCATCTTCAACAAGACGTTCCCGCTGCGGTCGGAGACGAGGCCACCGACCGGATTGTCGTTGCGTGGAAACCCGTCTTGTGGGGCGCCAAAGACGACCTGTCCCGAGTGGGCCACGACGAAGAGCTTGAGACTCTGCGTCGGCAGCCGGACAAGTATCACCGAGGCCGGACCGGCTGAGGACAGTTTGCCGTCGCTCCGGCTGTTCACGGCGCACGCACCTGACGAGCACTCCGGGACAGCGCCTAGGAGAACAGGATCCCCGGGCACAGTCGTCGGCGCCGCCGTTGGTCGGTTTTCGCGCGGCGTCACGCGAATGGCGGCGACGATCCCGACAAGGGCGCTGACGAGGGCGAGGACCGAGACCGTCACGACCACGCTTGTTGACGGTGCGCCGGTTGTGGAGACTGTCCGGCGACCGACACGAGGCGCCTGCACCGGACCGCCGGCCGGCCCGCTGGGCGGCGGACTCGTGGTCACTGGTGCGGCGATCGGCGGCACCGGCGCGACCGGGGGACCGACAGCCGCCGGGGCGACCGGAGGTGGAGGCACAGGGGTGGGCGTTACCGCTCCGGCGAGCTCGACACCGGCCGCCTCGGGAAGGAGCGTGGCGAGTGATCCCGCCACCGTCGAGGCGGTGCCTCCGGCGAGCGTCGACGCGATCGAGGCGGCGAAGCCCGCGACAACACCGGCGACGCCCGCACGCTTGGCCCAATCCGGTCCGTACGCGAGCGTGGCGGCCGTCCGGAGTTCCTCGAGCAATTCCAGCGCGCCCGCTTGCCGCCGCGAAGGGTCTTTGGCGAGTGCCTTGGTTATGAGGACCCCCAACGCCGGGTGGAGGTTCGGCTCGAGGACGCAGGGGTCGGGTGCCGGCACTTCGCGATGGAGACGGAGCAACTCGACGATGCTGTCCGCGTCGAATGGGCGCTCGCCGGTAAGGGCCTCGAAGAGCACGGCGCCGCAGGCGTAGATGTCGCTGCGAAAGTCGAGGGCGTCGCCCCGAGCCTGCTCCGGGCTCATGTAGGCGGGCGTGCCGGACCATTCCTGCCCGCCGCGGGCGAGCTCGCGCACCCCCCGCACGAGGCCGAAGTCAGCGAGCTTCGACACGCCGCCGACGTCGACGAGGATGTTGGCGGGCTTCACGTCGCGGTGCACCAGGCCGAGGCCGTGCAGATGGGCCAGCCCCTGCAACGCGCCCTCCAATATTCCGACCGCCTGCTCGCCGCTGATCGGCCCGGCACCGTCCAGCACGGCGCGCAGCGTTGCCCCGTTGACCAACTCCGACACGATCGCCAGCACTCCGGGCTCGTCGATCAGGTCGATGAGCCGGACGCAGTTCGGGTGCTCGACCCGGCGCATCACCGTCGCCTCGGCCCGGAAGCGGGCGAGGAACTCCTTGTCCGCCCACAGTTGGGGGCCGAGCACCTTGACCGCCACTCGAGCCCCGTCCGGCGCCATGGCCAGGAACACGGTTCCCGACGTTCCCGATCCGATGACCCCCTCCAGCCCGTAGCGCCCCACGGTGGGCGCCGAGGTCAGGGACGGGGTCGTCGCTCGGCGTCGTGCGATCCGGTGCCGGCGGCGTGCGGTATCCCCGGTCATGGGCAGACGTAGGCGACGTTCGGCGCCGATGCGCTCAGCTGGTTCGGCGCCACGACTTCGAGCTTCGCCACGCCGCCGGCGTTGCCCTGGCCGGTGAACGTGAACTCGAGCGACGTCGTGATTGAACGTTGACCCTCGGACAGCACCACGGTGGCAACCTCGCCCTTCGAGGCATCGGGCCGGGTCCACTGGTAAGTGAGCATGCCGGCCGCCCCGTTGGTAGTCACCGATGCCGAATAGACGGCCCGCCCCTGCGGGCAGTGCAGCACACCCGCTACGGGCTCCAGCGAGACCGTTGCGTCCAGAATGGTGAGGGAGGGCACGTCGGCTTCGCCACCGCTGGCAGGGCCACGGTCGAGTCGGGACAGCGCGTAGGCCGCAGAGGCGACGACCACCACCGCGACTGCGGCTATCGCGATTGCTCGTCTCCGCCGGCGGCGTCGAGGGCGGAAGACCGGGAGGTCGATCTGGCGGTCGGGTGTGGGCACCGGCGCGCCGGCGACCGGCACCCGCTGGCTTGGCCGCACAAGGGTGTCGTCGACGTCAGCGGGTCTCCCGGCTTCGGAGGTCGAGCGAGCAAGAATCCCTCCGGTCGCGGACAGCCAGCCGGGGCCCCACACCGCAGTGGCGGCCTTCGCGATGGCCTTGCCAAAGCTCTCAGCCGTCGGATACCGCTGGTCAGGTGCGCGGGCGATGGCCCGATGGGCCACGACGGCGAAGGGCTCCGGCACGTCGGGCGCGACGTCGCGGAGCGGCCGCGGATCGTCATAGACGTGCTGATACAAGAGGTAGTTGCGGTCGGGGGTGACATCGTAGGGAAGCGTTCCAGAAAGCAGTTCGTATAGGACGGAGCCGGCGGCGTACACGTCGACGGTACGACCCAGGGGCCGGCGATCGATCTGCTCGGGCGCCATGTATGCCGGAGTGCCCAGCAGCTGCCCGGGCTGGGTCACGACGGCGGCGAGCCCCTCGATGACCTTGGCGATCCCGAAGTCGGTCACCTTGAGCAAGCCATCGGCGGAGAACATGAGGTTCTCGGGCTTGATGTCGCGGTGAAGCACGCCCCGGTGGTGCGCGTAGTTCAATGCGGCGCAGGTGGCGATGACGATCGCGCAAGCACTCTGCGGGCTGAGGCCGCCGACCTCGACACGCTCCCGGACGGTCCCTCCGGTGAGGCGCTCCATAATGATCAGGAGCAGACTGCCGCGCTCCACGAAGTCGTAGACCGACACGATGTGCGGATGGTGGAGCCGGGCGAGAACGCGGGCCTCCTCCTCGAACCTCTTGCGGTCCGCGATGGTCGTCCCGGGCGCCGCCGTCAGCTGCTTGATTGCGACGTCGCGCTGCAGTCGCCGGTGGCGGGCCGCGATCACCGTGGCGTACGCGCCTTGGCCGAGCTGGTCACCGAGTTCGTAGCCCGGCAGCGAGGCGAGAAGATCGGGGTCAGCGGTCATTTCGAAGTCAGCGACATCACGCCGGCCCGCCTAGCAACGCCTCCTCCTTCCACTCCGACCCTGTCGGAGGCGACCGAGCCCCGAAGGCCCTGCATGGCAACTGTACGACCGCCCCGGGACGGAAGCCGAGTCGATCCGCCGTTGTTCAGGCTCCCGTAACCAGTCGCGGTCGGCTCCGTGTTGCTGGCCGGAGACGGTTGCGTGCCGCAGGGGCGTCGCGACGATGTGTTTCGACACTGGGACGATACGGTGGCGGCGACCTCCGACCCGCCAGACGTGGAACGAGTTGTACTCGCTGCGCTTGTCGGCAGCGGCCACGACGCCGTGGGCCAGACTTTCCTCGCCACCGCGCTCGGCTACGCCGCCGTCCGCCCGCCGCTACAGCGTGCAATTCGAGCGATGCACCGGCATGCTGCGCCGGCCACGGGCCAGCCTCGGCCACGGCCCGGCGGGTGGTGCGCTCGTCGCCGTCGAAGCCCATGGCGATGAGGCGCTCGTGCACCTTGTCGGCGCGCACGACGCCGGCGGATCGCTCGACCAGCTCCTCGATCTTCTCCAGCAACGGGTCGACCAGCGGTGGTCGGCGGACGTGCAGATACGGGTCGGCCCCGGCGTTGCGCTGTTCGACGAAACGGGCGACGGTCTTGGGGTCACAGCCCGCCAACTGCGCGGCGGATGAGTAGCAGCGCATCACGTCAAAGGACTCGAGGATCTCCATGATCTCCCTGGCAGACTTCGTCAACAGCCCTCTGGTGGCTCGATCGCGTGGAAGCCTCGAGCCAACCCGCCGGGCGGGACCGTCGTGGAGATGGGAACGGGAATTCCGCTGTCCGCCCACCGGGATTCGCGTGTCCGTCAGTCGGGACTCGCGTGTCCGCCCACGGGGAGTATGAGCTGTCCGTCGTCGCCGACGCCGCTGAAGCTCACCCGGTAAAGACTAGGGCTGGCCACAGAGAACGTAGCCACATGCGGACGTCCTGGAGGAATGGCGTCTTGTGGCCGACCGGGCGCCCCGAATCTCGTCGATCAGCCGGCACGCGGCATTGACCGCCCACGGTTTGACCGCGACCTCGATCGGCTTGCCCGCCCTCGCCGCATCAGGTAGCCGGACCCGGCTCCTTCGCCTCGGCTCCCGTTCGGTGAGGACTCTCTGGCTTGCTCGATCGCCTCCCGCCGGCGCGGATGCCGGCGAGAGCTCGTCGCCGCCCTGACGGCCACCGATCAGCTACTTCTCCTCGACTTCTCCCGACCGCCGCGGGGTTTCGTCCCGGCGTTCTGGAGGCCTCGATCCGGCCGTCCCGCCAGCGGAACGGCGAGCGACGCTGCCCGCAACGGGAACCACGTGCGGCCCGCGAAAGCTTGCCAAGCCTGCCGTTCCGTTCCGGGGCCACCGTCCCGGTGAGGGATCGGGCTTCGG